>JALHRK010000200.1 GCA_022841505.1 Saprospiraceae bacterium
ACCGGGTTTGCGTGGATATTTCCGTCAATGCCCTGATTCAGGCTAAAATGAATATGGAAAAAGCCGGTAAAAAAGGCATTTACATTTGCGGCGACATCACCAACATTCCTTTGCAGCCGGATTGTATGGACACCGTTTTGTCCCAACACACGTTGTATCATCTCCCCAAAAACGACCAATTCACTGCCGTTAACGAACTCTACCGCGTGGCAAAACCCGATGCCAGAATCGTGATCATTTACAGTTGGTTCTACCATAGCTGGTTCATGAACATAAGCCTGAATGTCATTCAATTGTACAGAATCATCCGGCACTTTGCGGGTAAAATTTATGTGCGGATGACCCATTCAAAACCAAGGCTGTATTTTTACCCGCACTCCCCGCGCTGGTTCAAAAAATCTTTTGAATTCAGCAAGGACATTGAATTTTTTTGCTGGAGAAGCACGAATAAGTATTTTCTAAATCTTTTTATTCACAAATGGTTTTTTGGGGAAGCTATTTTGAAAAAACTGATTGATTTTGAAAATAAATACTCAAAATTTATGAGTACATTTGGGGAATATCCGGCCATTGTGATTACAAAAAGAAAATAAATCATGCACGGACAACACCATTACAACCTGACCATTCAATGGACCGGGAATAAAGGAACCGGAACTTCCCATTACAGGGCTTATGAACGAAGCCACTCCATTCTGGTGGATCAAAAAGTCGAAATTTCAGGTTCTTCCGATCCGGCTTTTCGCGGCGACAAGACCAAACACAACCCGGAAGAATTTTTGGTCGCTGCCCTTTCCAGTTGCCACATGCTTTCTTATTTGCATTTATGCGCCGTTGCTGGGGTTGTGGTAACGGATTATGTGGATCATGCCACCGGAACGATGGTGGAGACGGCTGATGGCGGCGGGCACTTTACAGAAGTGACCCTGAATCCGGTGGTTACCGTAACGGAACAATCCATGTTCGAAAAAGCAAACGAATTGCATAAAAAAGCCAGCGAATTGTGCTTTATTGCAAATTCGGTTAATTTTCCGGTTCATCATTTGCCGGTATGTAAAACCAGCGCGTTATAGGCGGTACTTCTAATTTAGTCTTTTTCTGAACCACTGGAAAGAAGCAAATAAATTTGGCAGTCGTAGATTGTATCCGTAAGTTTGCACCTGAATCTGTATTGCGGATACACGGACTGGTAATGCACTTATTGCATTGATTATCATAATAATAACATTCCGATTTGATTTATTTTTAATGGAAGATAGAAAAAAATTGATGCTTGAAAGCAAAGCCGGGTTCCAAGCCTTGTTTGAGTATGCAACAGTTGGCATACTGGTGGTAGGCCATGAGGGGCAGATTGAGTTGGCCAATCCGTACATCGAAAAGTTGTTCGGTTATACCAATGCCGAACTCGTCCGGCAACCCGTTGAAATTCTGATCCCGGAAACCCATCGAAAAAAGCATGCACACTACCGGGAGGCCTATGTCCGTAAACCTAAAGTTCGCCCAATGGGAGAAGGGCTGAATTTATTGGGCCGGAGGAAAGATGGCTCTGAGTTTCCGGTCGAAATCAGTCTGGGGCATTATCAGTTAGACCAGGAGCAATTGGCCGTTGCCTTTATTACAGATATTACGGAGCGCAAACGACACCGCGACGAATTAGAAGCCAAAGTAAAGGAACGAACCCTGGAACTCACCCAATCGCTCGAGCGCGAAAAAGAACTGAATGAAATGAAATCGCGCTTCGTTTCCATTGCTTCCCACGAATTCCGTACCCCGCTGAGCACGATCATGACCAGTATTTCGCTCATTGGCGCGTACAACAAAGACGGGCAGGAGGATAAACGGAAAAAACATATTGACCGGATTTCTTCAGCAGTCAATAACCTGACCAATATTTTAAATGATTACCTCTCGCTGGATAAATTGGGGCAGGGCAAAGTAGAAATCATCAAAGAATCTTTTGATTTGCACCGGTTTGCTGCAGAAATTGTCGAAGAATTACATGGTTTACTGAAACAGGGGCAGCACATCGTTTTGTTGCATCAGGGCGATAAAGTTGTTTTTCAGGATAAAAAAATATTAAAAAATCTATTTTTAAACCTCCTGTCCAACGCCATTAAATACTCCGGAGAGGAGCAGGAAATCCTTTTATCCATTGAAGTCAGTAATCCTTCCGTCATCATTCAGGTAAAAGACCATGGAATTGGCATCCCCGAAGAAGAGCAGAAAAATTTATTTGCCAAATTTTTCAGAGCCAAAAACGCCTCGAATATTCAGGGAACCGGCCTCGGTTTGTACATTGTAAGCAAATATGTTGAATTGTTAGACGGCGTCATTGGCTTTTCAAGTATTCCTGGTCAGGGAACGACTTTTACGGTTGAATTTCCTCACTCCAGTGCCCTTTAAACACAATTTGCTCCACACCATGTCACATTAGTGACCCATTTTGCTTATACGCGGCAACAAAGCTGCGCCAGGATATCTACATCTGTTCAGCATCCCCACTTAGGGCTTGTTAGAGCATTTTAAACAAGCACTACACAAATTACTCTTTATTAACACATAAAAAACCATTAGCTACATGCACAACTTTCAGAAACAAATCATTTACGTACTCGCGCTTCTGAGCGCCGCCGTGCAATTGTCAGCCCAGGAAGTAACCTGGCAGCGCGATTTGAAGGAGGAACTTTACAATGTGAGCTGGATTGAACAGGCCAATGAGGGTACGATCATTACATCCGGAGACAAGGGGCTTATCGGGTTGAACAATGAAACAGGGGCAATTGCCTGGCAGCACCCGGATTTAAAGGCGATAGACCGGAACACGTTCTATGCGCTCGACAACCTTCCTTATTTTCAGGTAGAAACGTCCAGCCTCACCGGCAAGTCCCGTTCCCTGCTGATTGATGCATCGTCCGGGAAAATCCTTTTCGACAGCAAAGAAGAAAATCTGAAAATTGGCGCCAACCACCTGATGCCAGCACTCTCGGGAATCATCTTTGAAGTAAAAAAGGATTCCCGCAACCTTTTGATGTTTTTCGATTATGCCAAAAGTGAAAAACGCTGGATCGCCGACATAAGCGAAGCATCCGGTGGACTTAAGGCATTGGTAAAAAAAGGCATGGGTATAACCAGTTTCCTCGCTTACGCACCGCAGATGGCCGGTAAAGACCACATACTCATTGGGGAAAAAGAAAAAGTGTACATGCTTGGGCTGGCCGACGGAAAAATAACCTGGTCGCAGGAAATGGACGACAAACTGAATGCCTTGTTGTATGTAGATGCCGACAAAAAAGTCTACGCCGGAATCAAGAAAAAACTCATCGTGCTGGACGGCGCAACCGGCAAAGACATGACCGACGGCAAAATGAAAATCGGCAGCTCACTGGAGCAGATTTACCCCAACAAAGCAGGCCAATTGGTCATCGTTGCCGCCGACGGTTTTAATTTGCTGAACCCTGCCACAGGCAGCTTAGTATGGAAAAAATCTCATGCACTGGAAGGGCTCTCTCAGGTACTGGAGGTCGGCGACGATTATTATGCAGTTGGCGGAGATGAAAAATCCAGTATTATTTCCCGGGTAACCAAAGACGGGGAGCGCGTTTGGAAAGAAAACGTTGATGGATTTGCCTACTACTTCAAACCCATCGAAAAAGGCATTTTTTACCTGTCTACCGAAAAGTCGAACATCATCAGCTACGATGGAGAAAAGCTGTGGAAAAAAGACATCCGGTTCAAATCCATCCCCGCAGTAGATGTTGACTTAAAAAACCAGGAAGTTGTTTTTTATGAGGACAAAACCGTGCACCGGTTCAACCTTAAATCAGGCAACCTTGAGACGTTGAACGAAGACCTCAAGCTGGAAAAAATCAAGGATTATGTGGCAAATCTGCAGGTTCGGCCCGATGGCTACTTAATCTACACCGATCAGCACACCGCGTTTGTGGACAAAAAAGGGAGCATCCGGTATAACCAGTATTATCCGCCGCTGGTAACCCTCGGAGGGCTGACCAGCGTGGCGCAGCTTGGCGCCAATATGGCCGGAGTAAACGTTGACATCCAGGGCAATTTGGAAACCATCAAATCTTTGGATAAGTTAAGCCACGGCTCTTTTAAAAGTTCGGGCGACCAGGGCGGAGGAACCACCAAAGAATCTGTTGCTGCCGGCCTCTATGTCAACAACCAGCCGGTTTTTGAAGTCACGAAAAAGCGTTTCAGCAACTCGCAGCAGGTTAAAGACCACGCTTTTATCGTCACCGGCGGCGACGCTGGTTCCCGCATCGTCATGATCAACAAAGATTCGGGCAAAGTGGAAAAGACCATTCCGCTGAAGGACAAATCCCCGAGCTACCTGATTGACGTGATTGACAACCGCGTGTTTTTGAACGAAAACAACAAGCTCATTAGCTGTTATCAGATGTAAGTTGTGTTTAAGATTACGCAGTGTCTCGCGAAGTAAATACGATTAGTGCAGCATTCCGTGTTCTCCCCGTTCTCGTGTTTACGTTGTAGAACTCCGTGTAAATTAGAATAAGACACGCCCGGGCATCCCAAACATTGGATGTCCGGGCGCTGCGTTTTAAGAATGACAATAATCATCGCCTGCCCTGAGATTTATCAGCTACACCAAATAGCATCCGGATTGTACCTTTGTGCCTGATAAATCAATCATGCTCTTTTTGAAATTCATAGCACATGAACTTTGTAACACCGGAAGCAGCCGTTTCCATCATCAACAGCAACGAACGCGTTTTCATACACGGCGGGGCCGCCACGCCTACCCGCTTAGTGCACGCACTCACCAATCGCCACGCTGAATTATCGGGCGTGGAAATTACCCACCTCCACACCGAAGGAGACGCGCCGTATTCCGATCCGGTTTATGCCGCCTCTTTCCACGTTAATGCTTTTTTCGTGGGTCATAACATCCGGAAGCACGTAAACGAAATCAACGTGCAGTACATCCCGATGTTTCTGAGCGAAATTCCAATATTCATCCGAAGAAAAAAATACCCGATAGACGTGGCCATCATCCAGGTGAGCCCTCCTGGCCCGCACGGATTTTGTTCGCTTGGCGTTTCGGTTGACATCGCCAAAGCAGCCTGTGAAGTGGCGGGCAAAATTATCGCGCTCGTGAATCCCAACATGCCCCGTTCGCACGGAGACGGGTTCATCCACCATACAAAATTTGCGGCTGCAGTGTACGCCGAAGACCCGATTCACGAAGTCCGGAACGGAAAAATGAGCGACATTGAAATGGCCATCGGGAAAAACGTTGCGGGGCTGATCGAAGACGGCGCTTCCCTGCAAATGGGCATCGGCGGCATCCCGAATGCCGTGCTCCAGTTTCTCACCAACCACAAAAACCTCGGCGTGCACACGGAAATGTTTTCCGACGGCATCCTGCCTTTGGTAGAAAGCGGCGTGATCAACGGCAAGCTGAAATCCAAACACCCGGGCAAAATCGTTTCGTCCTTCGCCATGGGCACCCGCGCCTTGTATGACTTCATGCACGACAACCCGGAAGTGGCCATGCTTGATGTCGCTTACGTGAACGACACCTCCGTGATCCGGAAACTCAAAAAGGTAACCGCCATCAACAGCGCCATCGAAATTGACCTGACCGGCCAGGTGTGCGCCGACTCCATTGGCTCCGAAATTTTCAGCGGCGTGGGCGGACAAATGGACTTCATCCGCGGCGCTTCCCTGAGCGATGGCGGCAAACCGATCATCGCGCTGGCTTCGGCTACAGCCAAAGGGGTTTCCAAAATCGCGGCGGTGCTGAAAAGCGGCGCCGGCGTGGTGACTACCCGAGCCCACGTGCAATACGTCGCCACGGAATACGGCGTGGTGGATCTATACGGCAAAAACATTGCCCAACGCGCCAAAGCGCTGATTGGTATCGCGCACCCGGATCATCGGGAGGGGTTGGAAGTGAAGGCTTATGAGTTGTATGGGCGGTGTTGGTAGCGGAGGGGTAGAGAGTAGAAAGTCGAGGGTAGAAGGAAGAAAGTAGAAAGTAGAAAGTAACGTGAGTTCGGGCTTTTACTATTTGGAAACGAGGGCTTTGTAATTTGTATTCGTGTCACTTTGCGCACGCCCGCTGCTCGGGACAAGTTTTGCGGAAAACAATCGCAGACAAGGAACTTGGGGAAGTGTTTTGCTTCATTCAGAAATCTATGTTTGATTCCGAATTTTAACAAAGCAATGAAATTGGGCCGGAGGCCTGGGAATAGTACACGCGAGGCGGAGCTTCGACTTACTTCGACTTCGCTCGGTACAAGTCGCTCAGTTACCGCACCATCGCGCGAGCAGAGAATTTGGCTCCAATTTGGCCATAAGCGTCAAAAAAATGGACTTATGGCCAAATCAAAGTTTCAATTTGGCCACAACTCGAAAAAAAATCGAGTTATGGCCAAATTGAATCGAACTTAGCGACGTGAATGCCCCTGCAAAGGGTCAAATGTGAATAGCCCCCGATGCAATCGGGGGCTATTCACATTCAACTACTTCGTGGTTATCAACCGATAAGTTGACGACTACTGGTGGTAAGCCGCGTTATGCGCCAGTGTTTTGCCACATTTCGAGCAAGCCGTAGCAGATCCTGCACCGCCCGCACAACCGCTGGCGCAAGTATAGTGCCATACGCCTTTTGCGTTTTGAGCTGGTTCTGTCTTCGGCGGAGTTGTAACAGCCGGTTGGGTGGCAATGGACGGTTGGGTGGCGATAGACGGAGTCGTCGCTGCCGGGTCGCCCGGATTATTGTGGTAAGCCGCGTTGTGGGCTAAGGTCGTGCCGCATTTTTCGCAGGCAACCGCTGAAGCTCCACCTCCCGCGCAACCTTTGGGGCAAGTGTAATGCCATACGCCCGCTGCGTTTTGAGCCGGCTCCGTTGGAGGAGGCGTATCAAGGGACGGCGTAACGGGTGTCGTAACGGCCGGATCGGTCGCCGTGGTCTCGACGGGCGCATCCTTAGCGTCAGATCCACCATTTTGGCACGATGATAAAAAAGTGACGGCGCCAATGGCCGCGATTAAAAAAAGTGATTGAACTTTCATGTCATGTAGATTTGTGAACCACAAAAGTATTGGATTTTGAGCAAATGGGACTGTTTAGAATTTATCTTACTAAAAAAAAATAGTTAAAGAGTTAATATTTTAGCCTTTTTTATTAATTTTAATTATCTTTGGCTAATATATTAGCCGCAATGAATCCATACAGCCTTCACAAAACGCCGGGTATTGTCCTGATGGAAACCGCAGTGCGGCATAAAGCCCTGCGTAAAAAGCTGAAGCTCACGCAGCCGGATCTGGCTGAAAGGGCAGGCATATCCTTAGGCAGTCTGAAGCGGTTTGAACAAACAGGACAGATCGCTTATGAAAGTTTGCTCAAACTGGCTCACGTGCTTGGGCGGTTGGCCGACTTCGATGCGCTTTTCAGCGTAGACACCGCCTTAGAAGAGGCCGAACGTTTGTTCAGTGACAAAACACGCCGGGGATGAGCAATGTGGAACGTTTGGTCGTATCTGCCTCTTTGCAAGGAATATCCCTGGAGGTGGGGGAACTTGCCCTCAGCGGTAAAAGGATATTTTTTAAATATTTTCCCTCTTTTTTGGATGCAGGGTTGCTGTTGTCTCCTTTCAAATTGCCTTTGTCAAACCAGATATTAGAGCCTGATGTACAACTGTTTGACGGGTTGTTTGGCGTTTTCCACGACTCATTGCCGGACGGATGGGGGCGACTTCTAATAGACCGGGCATTGCTATCTCGGGGCGTTGCGCTCAGTCACATCACCCCTTTAGACCGACTGAGTTTTGTCGGGAATAAAGGGAACGGCGCCTTATGTTACAAACCCACAGCCAGCGAAAGGCAAGACCAAATGGATACGCTGCCATTAGACGTCATCGCCGACGAAGCACAGAAGGTTTTATCAGGCGCAGAAAGCTTAGTCCTTGACGAACTGGTTCATTTGGGTGGCTCCTCTGGCGGGGCTCGCCCCAAAGTGTTTGTCGGGTTTCATCCCCTGACGGGTCACCTCATCCCTTTTTCCGAAAATCTTCCTGAAGGCTATGAGCATTGGATCATCAAGTTCCCTGCCGCTACCGATCCGCAAGACATCGCACAAATTGAATATGCCTACTATAAAATGGCGCTGGACGCGGGTATTGAAATGAGTGAATGCCGCTTGTTTGAAGGAAATAGCGGACGGCAGTACTTTGGCGCCAAACGCTTTGATCGCATTGGCAACCACCGCCTGCACCTGCACTCAGCGGCCGGTTTATTGCACGATAATTTCAGATTGAGCAATATGGATTACGGCCACCTTATGGACGCTGCCTTTCAATTAGAACGCCATGTAGGGGCTTACACCAAAGTATTCAGATTGGCAGCTTTCAACATATATGCCCACAATCAGGACGACCACAGTAAAAATTTCTCTTTCCTGATGGATGCCGGAGGAAAATGGCGTTTTGCTCCAGCTTATGACCTCACTTTTTCTTTCGCTTCACACGGCCATCACAGTACGTTGGTAGCAGGAGAAAGTAAAACCCCAGGAAAGGTGCAACTTCGGCAATTGGCCACAACCTTTGGGCTTAGTGGGATAGATGCCATTATCGACCAAGTCAGGGCTACAATTGCAAACTGGGAGCATTATGCGCGTCTTTGCGGTGTTAGTCAGGATTCAAGAACTAATATCAGTAAGGTTTTGGGGCCGAAAAATAGATGAATTGGACATTCATAGGGTTTTAATATTTACAGCGCATGATCAAAAAACACATCGAAGGCGAAGATTTCAACCGCGAAGACTACACCGTCCGGGGTATCCCCTACGCCGATTACGAAAACTGCACCTTCACCGGATGCAATTTTTCCGAAACAGACCTGGCGGAAGTAAAATTCATCGAATGCACCTTTGAGGGTTGCGACCTGAGCATGGCCAAGCTGAAAGGGACTGCATTTCAGGAGGTAGATTTTAAGACCTGCAAATTATTGGGCTTGCGCTTCGATGAGTGCAAGGATTTTTTGCTGTCCTTCCGTTTTGAGGGGTGCATCCTGAGTTATGCTTCATTTTACAAACTGAAGTTAAAAAACACCCACTTCGTAGATTGCAAGCTTGAGCAGGTCGAATTTGTTGAAACCGACCTCAGCAATGCAGTGTTTCAGCACTGCGACCTCAGTTTGGCGGTGTTTGAACGCACCATACTGGAAGGTGCAGACCTGAGAACGGCTTACAATTTTTCCATTGATCCTGAAAACAACCGCATCAAAAAAGCGAAGTTTTCGGTGCAGAACATTGTTGGTTTGCTGGATAAATATGGAATTGTTGTTGAATAAGCCTTTTTGACAAACGCGCTAATCACTGTACATGCTTCGTTCCATTGCCTCCATTCCCGGTACCGGCAACGAGATCCGGATTTCGTCCATGCACCAGGTGGAACAGTCGTATCGGTTCACCGGGATTTCCATTAAACATGTCTATCAGGGCGTGGAGCGCTACCAATTGAACGGGGAAACTATCCTGCTTCAGGAAGGCGAATATTTTTTAGTCAACCCCACCGTAGAGGGCGCGGTGGTGGTGGATAGTCGCACGCCGGTTAAGGGATTGTGCATTGACCTCGACCTGCAAACGCTGACCGAAGTAGCGGAGGTGTTGAAAAGCGAACAGCCGGGGTTAATCAACCTGGCATCCGACCCATCGTTGTTTATTCACAAAAAAAATGCGAAGGGGAGCAACATGGAGCCCCTACTCCAACGGCTCCTTGACCGGGCCGGGCATCGGGCCATTTTTGAGCCAGATGAATCCAAAGAATTATTCCTGTCCATTTGCAATACTGCTCTTACCGGGCAATTGGAAACCGAACAGCAATTGCGCAGAATCAAGGCTGTTAAAAAACAAACAAAAAAAGCTCTGATGAATATGCTCCTGGAGGCCCGGGAGTTTCTGAAGGCCCCGCATTGCGTGAAGCAAAACATTCCGGCCATTGCAAGGGCGATTGGCTTGTCAGAATTTCACTTCATGCGGCTTTTTCACACGACGTTTGGCATCACACCCTACCAATACAGCCTGCAATGCCG
This sequence comes from Saprospiraceae bacterium, assembly GCA_022841505.1. GTDB lineage: Bacteria > Bacteroidota > Bacteroidia > Chitinophagales > Saprospiraceae > JABWAJ01. Next base: position 10,074 of record JALHRK010000200.1, read on the forward strand.
CATGGATTATTCTAAGTTGTTGTTGCTGGAAGGCGGGCAGGTTGCTGAAGTGGCCACGGCCTGTGGATTTCAGGATCTTTCTTCCTTCAGCCGTGCGTTCAAGCATCATTTTGGCAAGTCGCCGTCGGAATTCCGAAGCTCAAATTAGCAGTTTTTGTCAACTGGCCCCGCAGTGGTTCAGCATATCTTTGGGTTTAAAAATTCAAAGTTTATGACATCCTTAAAAAAAATTGCGCTTTCTCTCTTGTTATTCAACCTCCTAGCAACAGTCGCTTTCAGTCAGCAAACTGAAAACCTGGTCTGGAAAAAGCTCACCACCCAGCCTTACCCGGGCAAACAGGACGACATCTGTTTCGTCAACGAAAACTTAGGCTGGTACGTCAACGGGTACGGAAAAATATACCGCACCGACGACGGTGGGCAGACATGGACCCAGCAATTGGAGCAAAAAGGCAGTTTTTTTCGCTGCATTGCTTTTGTGGACAGCCTCATTGGTTTTGTTGGAACCGTAGGAACCGATTATTTCCCGAATGTAACGGACACCATTCCGCTTTACGGCACCACCGACGGCGGCAAAACCTGGAGCCCCGTAGCTTACAAAGGGCCTTATGTAAAAGGCCTTTGCGCCATCGACATCGTGAAGGAACCGTACATCAACCACGGCGTTTTAGACTACCGCATCCACCTTTACGCTGTTGGCCGCGTGGGCAGCCCTGCCAATATGATGGCTTCGCACGACGGCGGGAAGACCTGGGAATCCTGGAGCTTAGAGGCTTTCGGACAAATGATGTTCGACATCGACATGTTTGATACCAAAAATGGCATTGCCTGCAGCGCCAGCAGTGAAGACCTGGCGCAGTCCAACGCGCTCATCCTGAAAACCAGCGATGGCGGCAAAACCTGGAAAAAGGTATATCAATCCGATCGCCTGATGGAAGCCACCTGGAAAGTTGCTTTCCCCACCAAAGAAACCGGCTACGTAACCATCCAGTCATACAACCCGGCCAACGCGCAACAACGGCTTGCCAAAACGACAGACGGCGGCGAAACCTGGACAGAAATCAACCTTTGTGAAGACGCCGGCGCACGCGAGTTTGGCATTGCTTTCCTTGATGCAAACCATGGCTACGTTGGCACCATGAACAGCGGCTATGAAACCACAGACGGCGGAGC
>JALHRK010000201.1 GCA_022841505.1 Saprospiraceae bacterium
GATGCCGTCTTATTATCGCCGGCATGCGCCAGTTTTGATTTGTTTAAAAATTATGAGGATCGGGGGGATCAGTTTCGGAAAGCAGTGGGTGATTTGAGGATTTGAAAATTTGAAGATTAGGGAGCAACAATTTGAAAATTAGTTGATTTGAAGATTTGAAAATTGAGTGTGTACTTCGTTTCGGGTTAATCTTCAAATTATCAAATCTTCAAATCTTCAAATTCATTTTTAACCTTGAAATAGTTTAATCATAAGACAACATGTCATCATTCGTAGCAAGGATTAATGCAGAGCTTCGCGGCGACCGGGTCATCTGGGCAATTATTGCCCTGGTGTCCATCTTTTCTATTATGGCCGTTTACAGCTCTACGGGTACCTTGGCTTACCGCGAACGGGGTGGCAATACGGAGGCTTTTTTATTCAAGCACCTGATCATACTCGGCGTCGGTTTGCTGATGACGTATATCTGCCACTTGCTGCACTACATGAAATATCACCGCTGGGCGCCGGCGCTTTTCCTGCTGGCAATCCCCATGCTGTTTTATACGCTGACTTTGGGCGCCGACATCAATGAAGCCAAGCGTTGGGTGATGATCCCTTATGTGGGCATCAGCTTCCAGACGTCAGATTTTGCAAAGTTGGCGCTGATTATTTTTGTCGCCCGCTCCATCTCAACCAAACAGGACTACATCAAGGATTTCAACAGCGCTTTTTTGCCGATCATCGTGCCGGTATTGCTGGTTTGCGGGTTGATTGCGCCTGCGAATCTTTCCACCGCGCTGTTGCTGTTTTTGACCTGCCTCGGGATGATGTTCGTCGGCAGGGTATCCATCAAGTATATTTTTCTATTGCTCATGCTCGGGTTGGTGGTGTTTTCGATCCTCATTTTTATAGGTCAGGCCATGCCCGAACTGGTTCGGGTAGAAACCTGGACCAACCGGGTGCAGGAGTTTATGAACGATCCGGATGGCGGTCACCAGAGCATGCAGGCAAAAATTGCCATTGCAAACGGAGAATGGTTCGGGTTGGGCCCGGGCAACAGCATTCAGCGCAATTACCTGCCTTCGCCCTATTCCGATTTCATTTACAGCATCATCTGTGAAGAATATGGTTTGATTGGTGGCGGCGTCATTATTTTACTGTACGTTTTGTTCTTTTTCCGGATTACGCGGTTGGTGACCAAAAGCCCAAAAGCCTTTGGCGCCATCCTCGCAATGGGGCTGGGTATCATGCTGGTTTTGCAGGCCCTGGTCAACATCGCAGTAGCGGTAAACCTGGTGCCGGTCACCGGGGTCACCCTGCCCATGATCAGCATGGGTGGTACGTCTTTAATGTTTACCTGCATCGCTTTTGGCATCATCCTGAGCGTGAGCAAGTATATTGAATCGGTAGCAACAGATTGATATGGCAAAGATTATCATCAGCGGCGGCGGCACTGGGGGCCATGTTTTTCCGGCGATTGCCATTGCTGACGCCATTAAAAAAATACGCCCCGACGCCGAAATTCTGTTTGTCGGCGCACAAGGCAAAATAGAAATGGAGAAAGTCCCGAAAGCGGGCTATCCAATTGAAGGCTTGTGGATCAGCGGTTTTCACCGGAAACTGACTTTGAGAAACCTGCTTTTTCCTTTGAAATTGGCAGCGAGTTTGTGGAAAGCCCGAAGCATCGTAGCGCGGTTCAAACCCGATGCCGCGGTAGGGGTAGGCGGTTATGCCAGCGGACCTTTATTGAGGGCAGCGACGAGCAAGGGCGTTCCGGCGCTGTTGCAGGAACAAAATTCCTTTGCCGGGGTCACCAACCGCTTATTGGCCGCTAAGGCAAAAAAAATCTGCGTTGCCTACGACAAGATGGAGCGCTATTTTCCTGCTGAAAAAATTGTGCTGACCGGCAATCCCGTGCGGCGCGATCTGGCCAATTTGCAGGTCACAGCAGCAGAAGGCCTGAAATATTTTGACCTGGAAGCAGGCAAAAAAAACATCTTCGTTTTTGGCGGCAGCCTCGGCGCCCGTTCCATCAACGAAGCCATGGCCGCTAATACGGAATTGCTGGGCCGGCAATCGGATATTCAGGTGCTTTGGCAGGTTGGCAGCCTGTACTACGAAACGTATAAGGATTGCGCAACGGCGCGATTGCCGAATGTGCGTTTGCGCCCTTTTATTGACCGGATGGATATGGCTTATGCACTGGCAGACTTAGTCATTTGCCGGGCAGGCGCCCTGGCCATTTCCGAATTGTGCTTGGTAGGCAAAGCAGCCCTGCTGATTCCTTCGCCAAATGTGGCAGAAGATCATCAGACCAAAAACGCCAAAGCGCTGGTAGAAAAGGAGGCGGCTTTGCTGCTTCCTGACCGGGATGCGAAGGAGCTGATCGTAGCGCAGGCCATACAACTGCTCATCAATGAGCCGCAACTTGAAAAACTGAGACAAAACATCCGCCGGCTGGCGCGTCCCGACGCTGCCGACCGCATTGCAGAAGAAGTTTTAAAATTAATAAAAAAATGAATCTGAACGACTTACGCACACTTTATTTTATCGGCATCGGCGGCATCGGTATGAGCGCCTTAGCCCGGTATTTCAAGGGGCGTGGATTGGCCGTTTCGGGTTATGACAAAACAGAAACCCCGCTTACGAAAGCGTTGGCGGAAGAAGGCATTCCGGTACACTACACCGAAGACCTGTCGCAAATACCGGCTGGCGTAGACCTCGTGGTTTATACCCCAGCTGTTCCCGGTGATCACCGGGAGCTGGTACACCTGCATGCGCAGGGCATCCCGGTTAAAAAAAGGGCGGAGGTGTTGGGCATCATCAGCCGGGGCATGAAAACCATTGCCGTAGCGGGCACCCACGGCAAAACGACGACATCCACGATGGTGACGCACCTGCTTTATAGCGGCGGTGTGGAATGTGCCGCTTTTTTGGGGGGCATTTCCCTGAATTTTGGCACCAATTTCCTCCAGGGCAATAGCGAGTGGGTGGTGGTGGAAGCCGATGAATACGATCGCTCTTTTTTGCAATTAGACCCTGATCTGGCCATCATCACTTCGGTTGAAGCCGATCATTTGGACATCTATGGCGATCATGAGCGGTTGATTGAAACGGGGTACCGGGCATTTGCCAAAAGGCTGAAACCAGGAGGCCGCCTGTGGGTGAATGCCGCCTGTGAAAATTATTTTGAAGACCTTGATGGCATTGACAGTTACGGCATTGATAATGGCCATTACCGTTCGGACAACATCCGGATGGAAAATGGCCGCGTGACGTTCGATTTCAGCTGCCCGGCATTAACCCTGAAAGGCGCGCAATTGGGCGTTCCGGGCAGGCACAATGTAGAAAATGCGACCGCTGCCATTGCGGTGGCCTTAGAAGCAGGCGCCTCGCCGGAGGGAATCCGCGCGGGTTTGGCGTCCTTCAGGGGAACCCGGCGGCGGTTTGAAATTGTTTGGCGCAGCGACGAACGGGTGTATGTGGACGATTATGCCCACCATCCTACCGAACTGGAAGCAACCATCGGCGCAGCGCGCATGTATTTTCCGGGCAAAAAGCTGACCGGAATTTTCCAGCCGCACCTTTACACACGCACCCGGGATTTTGCGCCCGAATTTGCGCAAGCGCTCGACCAGCTTGACGAAGTCCTGCTGCTCGATATTTACCCGGCGCGGGAACTGCCCATCGAAGGCGTGAGCAGTGCAACGATTTTTGAACAAATGCGTAACCCAAGCAAGCGCTTAGTCACCAAAGCCAACCTGCTGGATACCTTAGCCGGAATGCAGCCGGAGGTTTTGCTGACAATGGGCGCAGGAGATATTGATGGGATGGTAGGGAAGATTGGGGAATTGATGATGAGGGGATTTGAAGATTTGAAAATTTGAAGATGCGAGAACGGGACGAACAACTTCGTTTCGACTCCGCTCAACGAACAAACAACGAACAACGCGAAGAGGATGTGGGAACGGAACGAACAACGATCAACAAACAACGATCAACGATAACCAATAACAAGTAACTAATAACCAGTCAACTAATGGTTAAAAAAATGCCACAAAATGATTTATCAAAATCGCTGAAACGCCTGACGTGGGCAGCGGTGGCATTTATTTTTGCAATGATCATAATTGCATTTGCAGATAAAAAAGGCAACCGGGCGGTTTCGGCTGTAGCCGTTGCAGTCACGCCGCTTGGGGAGGGGAATTTATTGATCAATGAGGAGGATGTGTTGGAAGCCATTGAGCGGAATTATGGATTTGTGCTGGAAGGAACGCCGATCGCAGAATTGGAAGTTGGGCGGTTGGAGCAAATGATTGAAACGGATCCTTTTGTAGCCGATGCGGATGTTTTTGTAGACGCAGAAGGGCGCGTGCAGGTAGAAATTGTGCAGCGGGAGCCGGTTTTGCGCATCATCAGCAACAACGGTCAGAATTATTACCTCGACCGCGATGGTTTTAAAATGCCGCTTTCTGAACACTTTTCTGCAAGGATTTTGGTCGCCACCGGTAATATTCCACCGTTCAGCGATGATTTTATGGACCCTGAAAAGAAGCATACCCTGAAAGACTTGTTTGCCCTTCGCGGGGATCTGCTGACCGACGAATTTATGAATGCGCTGATCGAGCAGGTTTACGTCACCAATCGCGGAGAGTACATTTTGATTCCCAAATTAGGCGACCAGAAAATCATTCTCGGACCTTATGAAAACATTGCGGATAAATTCAAACGACTCAAGGTATTCTACAAAGAAGGGATGCCTTATGAAGGTTGGCAAAAATATTCCGAAATCAACCTGAAATACAAAGGACAGGTGGTTTGCAGGAAACGATAAATATTTACGGTACAGTCATTCCAGGGGAGGCTTTCAGAGAAAACTACACCCTGAAACAAAAAGTGAAAGATTATGATGATGGAAACAGAATCGGGCGCGTACAAATCGGACATCGTTGTCGCGCTGGACATTGGCACCACGAAGGTTTGCGCATTGGTTGGTCGCAAAGACGAACACGGCAAATTGGAAGTTCTCGGTTTCGGCAAAGTGGACTCGGAAGGGGTATTGCGCGGGGTTGTTTCAAATATTGAAAAAACCGTGAATGCCATTTCTGAAGCAACCGATGTGGCCAAGCGCCACTCTGGTATTGACTTCAAGGTCGTTCATGTCGGCATTGCCGGGCAGCACATCAAGAGCCTCCAGCACCGGGGGATTTTGACGCGCGACAACGACCACTTAGAGATCAGCCGCCGTGACATTGACAAGTTAGTCAGCGATATGTACAAACTGGTTTTGCCTCCGGGAGATAAAATCCTGCACGTTATTCCGCAGGAATATACGGTGGACAACGAGCAAGGCATCCTCGACCCGATCGGGATGTCCGGCATCCGTCTGGAAGCAAATTTCCACATCATTACCGGCCAGATTGCGGCGTCCAATAACCTGTTCCGGTGTGTGGAACGCGCCGGACTGAAATCGGCCAACATGACCCTGGAGCCTATTGCTTCGGCAGCGGCAGTGCTGAGCGCCGAAGAAAAAGAAGCCGGCGTGGCGCTGGTGGATATTGGCGGGGGCACCACGGATATTACGATTTTCCAGGACGGCATCATTCGCCACACAGCGGTGATTCCTTTTGGCGGCAATGCGATCACCAAAGACATCAAAGAAGGCTGCACGGTGATGATCCAGCAGGCCGAAAAAATGAAAGTGCGCTTTGGCTCCGCTTTGGCCGATGAGGTTTTTGACAACCGCATCATCACCATTCCGGGACTGAAAGGGCGCGACGCCAAAGAGATTTCCGAAAAGAACTTAGCCCGCATCATTCAGGCACGCATGGAGGAAATCCTCGACTATGTGGTTTGGGAAATCCGCAAATCGGGCTACGAGCGCAAACTCATCGGCGGCATCGTACTCACCGGCGGCGGCGCTTTGTTGCGGCATATTGACAAGCTGGCGGAATTCCACACCGGATTCGCTGCGCGCATTGGCATGCCAATTGAAAACCTCGCGCACGGCTACTACGAACAACTCGGCAGCCCGATGTACGCAACGGGGATCGGTCTGTTGCTCAAAGGCATCGAAGACGTGGAGCAAGGGCGGGTGAAATCGGAAACCGAAGCGCCGAAAAAAGAGCCTGAAACACAGGATGAAAATAACAGCAGCAGCAATGGTACCTGGTTTGACCAAATCTTCCGGAAAACGAAAGAGTGGTTTGAAGCAGAACCGGATGCAAACTTTTAGAGGTTAGATGTTAGCTTTAAGATCTTAGACTGCTTTGTCTAAAATCTAATGTCTAACATCTAATATCTAGAAAATGAGCAGCAGGAAAAAAATTAAAAGTCAATTTCTATCTTTACGATCGTCAGGCGCTTACTGATACAAAAAGTGACCTGTGAACAAGAAAACTACCTGACGAACGCACCAAAAAAGAAACATTATGTTATTCGATTTGCCAGGGAGCGAAAGCCCCATCATCAAGGTTCTGGGCGTAGGCGGCGGCGGCAGCAATGCGGTCAACCACATGTACAGCCAGGGAATTATCGGTGTTGACTTTGCCATCTGCAACACCGACGCACAAGCCATGGACACCAGCCCGGTGCCCACCAAAATTTCACTGGGTCCATTGCTTACCGAAGGACGGGGCGCAGGTTCAAAGCCGAATATCGGCAAATTGGCCTGTGAAGAATCCATCGAAGAACTGCGCCGCTATTTGGAGAACAACTGCAAAATGTTGTTCATCACGGCGGGCATGGGGGGTGGAACAGGCACCGGCGCTGCGCCGATTATTGCCAAAACGGCCAAAGAAATGGGCATCCTGACGGTGGGCATCATCACCCTGCCTTTCGGATTTGAAGGGCGCCGCAGGCAGCAACAGGGCGGCGAAGGCCTGAGCGAATTGAAAAAATACGTGGATACGCTGATCGTCATTTCCAATGACAAGCTGCGGTTGATCTACGGCAACCTTTCCCTGTCGGATGCTTTTTCGCAGGCAGACAATATCCTGACCACCGCCGCTAAAGGCATTGCGGAGATCATTACGGTGCCCGGTTATGTGAACGTGGATTTTGAAGACGTGAACACGGTCATGCGCGACAGCGGCGTGGCGATCATGGGCACCGCAACGGCAGAAGGCGAAAACCGAGCCAAACGCGCAGTGGACGAAGCCCTGCATTCGCCGCTGCTGGAGGAAAACAACATCCGCGGCGCGCAGCACATCCTGCTCAACATCACTTCCGGTACGAAAGAGGTGACGATGGACGAAATCTTTGAAATCACGGAATTCGTGCAGGAAGAAGCCGGCAATGGCACCGACCTCATCTGGGGAAATTGCTTCGACGAAAAGCTGGGCGAAAAAATCAGCGTCACGATCATTGCCACCGGCTTTGAGCAGCGCCCGAACAAAGTGGTCAACAAAGGGACAACCGGCGCCGACCGCATTGTGGTGTCTTTGGACGACGATCCGGATCGCCAGGGGTTTTTGCAAAAAAAAACGAAACTTTCGGACATAGGCTTTGAGGAAAGCAGCCCGACGGAACAACCGACGACGTTCGAGTTTGACAACGTCCGGTCTTCCATCTACCAGCGCAGCCGGTACAACTACGACGAACCGGCTCCCCGGAACGATGTTCGGGATCAGCAGCGGATCGAAGAAGAACGCCGCCTGCAGGAACGGGAAAACATGCGCCGGGAGCGCCTGCGCAGCAATGTTGTCAAACTGAGCAACCCGCAGACGATCAACGATCTGGAAAGCGAACCGGCCTACATGCGCCGGGGCGTCAACCTCGACGATGTGCCTAATTCTGCCGAGCCCGCTTTGTCAAAATGGACGATTTCGGATGACGATGATCCGGAATTGCGCGAGGGTAATTCTTTTTTGCATGACAATGTAGATTAAATAGGGTCTGTCTTTATAGTCAGAAATTTTGCAAACATGAGACATTCCGAACATTCGGGATGTCTCATTGCATTTCAGGTTTTTTGGTTATTCTGGCAACCCCACCGAAACAAAGCGTGTCGGGTATTCAAATATTGCAAATTATCGTAAATTCGTCCCTATCCTGCCGGTTTGAAAAATCAACTTAAACACCACATCATGAGCAACGCACAAAAAAATCCGGATTGCGGCGAGGTCATCTCCAAAGAAAATGAAGCTTTAAAAAAGCGGAGAGCGATCTTGTTTGGAGAAAGCGCAGCAGCCGATTTTGACAATACCCGGTTTGGGATTGCCCTTTCCGGCGGCGGCATTCGCTCTGCTACCATTAACCTCGGGTTCTTGCGCACGTTGAACGAGATCGGGTTGCTGAAACGCGCCGACTACCTGTCTACGGTCTCCGGAGGCGGTTATACGGGGGCTTACCTCCATGCCACCATCAAAGCGATTGGCAGCGAGGCTGAACGTTCCGGCAGCGCCTCCAATGCTCAGGATTGTTACGACCAACTATTCTCTCAGGATCATATTGACCACCTTCGCTCGCGGGGCGAATACCTTATCCCCGGGAAGGGACTCAAAAAAACCTTCAACCGGCTTGTACTGGTGATTGGTTATCTGAGCAGTCTGATCATGAGTTTGGTCAGCCCGGCGCTGCTGGTGCTGGTTGCTTTCAGTATTTACGGCATATTTTCAATTTTTATTGACCTGAATTCGTCCAGATTCCACGTTAACCTGACTAAGATACTCCTGCCAATCGGTTTGACCGCCGGTGGCGTTTTGGTCATTCATTACTTGCTGAACAGGATAAAAATCTATGGTTTGAATACGTCTTTGTGGTTCCACCGCGCAGAAACGTGGCTGCTTATCGCGTGCGGCTTGATTGTGCTGGCTTTGGTTATTTATGCGCTGGACATAAAATACACCGGGGATGGAAGCGCTTTGGGGATTTATTTTGTAATTGGCTTTGCTGCGATCTTGGCGGGGTATATTACCAACCCGAATGCCAGCAGTTTCCACCGCTTTTACCGGGGACAACTTTCGGAAGCCTTTTTGAAATTTGCCGGAAAGGGCAACCATCGCAACATCCTGTTGAAAGACCTTTTTGTGGTTCCGGAAGCGGAAAATACAGCACAAAAAAAGGACGTCAAATTTCACGACTACCTCAATCCCTATCCGCTCATCAACACTTGTTTGAATCTCCAGGCGGCAGAAGACCCCAAGTTTCAGGGCACAAAAACCAACGACTACTTTTTGTTGTCGCCGTTCTATTGTGGTGCTAAACTGACTAAGTACGTAGCCACGGGAGATCATCCGGGTTATAGTGCAATGACGCTGCCCGCAGCCACCACCATTTCAGCCGCTGCACTCAACCCTGGCATGGGCATTTATTCCAATAAGGTGCGCAGTATTTTTTTGGCATTGTTTAATGCACGTCTGGGGTACTGGACCTGGAATCCGATGACGCGATTTAAGCACATTGGGGGCTTTCCAATCGTCTGGTGGCCTACTTATTTTTTCAACGAATTAATCTCCAATATTGGCACGGACAAAAAAATGCTCAATATCTCCGACGGCGGGCATATTGAAAACCTCGCGGTTTATGAATTGTTGCGCCGGAAATGCCGGCTCATTATTGCAGTAGATGCGGGCGAAGATGCGCGGTTCGAATTTACGGATCTGGAAAACCTGACCATCCGGGCACGCAACGAACTGGGCATTGTCATCCGGTTTTTTGAAGGACAAGATCCTGAAGACATCATTCGCCCAAAAGCGTCTTTTGGCTATTCCCGCAAGCGTTTTGCCGTAGCGGGCCTTTACAAAATCTGGGAAGAATTTGACCTCGACACCGGCGGCTATAGTAAAGAAGATGACCACAAAATTGAAGTGCTGGTCAATTATAACCACGGCCCTGACGCAGCAGATGTGCCTTTTGAGGTGTATATCAAAAATGACCAAAACCCGGACGAAGAACTGCTGAAAAAAGCGGAAGCGCAAACCTGGGAAAGATACCTTCGGGAAAACCCCGACAGCACCGGGATAGAAAAATTGCGCATCGGTACGTTTATTTATGTTAAATCGTCGGTGACCGCACCAATGGGCAAACCCAATATTGCGCCGCCAAAAGAGGAGAAAAAGCCAAATCTTTTGCAACAATTAGCCCAGTTTTGGAAAAAGAAACCGAAAAAGGAAAAAGACACGGAAAGCCTGAAATACGCAATTTACAAGTACAAAATTTACCACCCGGCCTTTCCGCATGAACCCACTTCTGACCAGTTTTTTGATGAAGTGCAATGGGAAGCGTATTATCAGTTGGGGCAGCATATTGCCGCCGATGTGCTGGAGGGCTGCGCCGCTTATTCGTCGAAAAAACCGGAAAGCCCGGACGTGCGCCTGAACGAATTCATTGCGCATTTTGAACACGCTGTTCCTCCTGTGCCCATACCCGAAGCGGTTGTCACACTGCCTGAAGTTGCCGTGCGCGGCCTCGATGCGGTAGAGGAAATTCCGAAAGCGGCAGAACAGGCAGAAGGGCCGTTGAAAGAGGCTGATAATTATTATAAAATATAAACCGAATGGGTCGGTCGTTTATAATTATTTTTTTGTTGGCCGCTTTTGTCGAGAATAGTTGTATTCAGAACGATAATAAAAGGGAAAATTATAGACTAAATATCTGGATAGAGGATATTCTTTCTGCTTCGGAATTTGATGCATTAGCAGGTATTCCAAGTGATTATCGTGGAGCTACTTACATCAAAATTAAGGTGAATAACATTTATAACGACACCTTGTTTATTTGGGGGCAGGAGCCGGAAGGCAAGATGCATGTAGGTTCATACCTTCCCGCTGTTATCGAGTACAGTTATTATGATTCATTAGAAAACAAACGACAACATCATATTGGGAGTGGCGATGACTGGAGCGCTAAACCTATTGTACTTCTTCCGGACACTTCTCACGATTTCATCTTTTTTAATATGTCTGACTTTCGAACTGACTCAATTATTTACAGGTTTCGCTATTATCTGGACACTCTTACAGATGCTGATCCATGTTATATTTTGACAACTTATCTTTTTGAAAACGAGGAAGTTGTTGCCAATGTAGGATACCTAGATACCTGTGCGCCGAAATCTAATCCTTCCCCCGGGAATTAGTAGTGGGCTGGAGCCCGGAATTTTGATCCGTTAACGGCCAAAGTTTACATTGAAGGAGGATGATCCCATCGCAACAAGTCTATTAAATATGAAAACACTCGAAGCGTTACAAACAGCGCTAATTCATCAGCTCAAGAATTTTAGTATAAATATTAATG
>JALHRK010000202.1 GCA_022841505.1 Saprospiraceae bacterium
CGTGAATCGCGCAGATAGAAAGCAGGATAAAAAGGAATGGTTTCATGTCCAGTGAAAATTGTAATAGGTTATATACAGGTGAATTACTTCATTTCATCCAATGCTAAGTTCAATTTTAACACGTGTACGCGTTTCGTTCCAAAGAGAGCGAGTAAAGGCGATTCGGTATGTTGCCGAACGAGGTCCCGCAGCGCCGATTCGCTCAGATTGCGGGCTTTGGCAATGCGTGCTACCTGCACCAAGGCTGATTCAGGTGAAATATGCGGATCCAAACCACTGCCCGACGCCGTGACTAAGTCGGCAGGAATATCAGACTTTTTAACGCCGGGATTGTGTGCCAGAAAAGTATCAATTCGGGTTTGTACCAACGCTAAGTAGTCCGGATTGGATGGTCCTTTGTTGCTGCCGCCGCTGCCTGCTGCATTGTAACTCACCGCTGACGGGCGCGAATTGAAATAAGCGTCGCTATTGAAGCTTTGCCCGATATTAGCGTAGTAAGTTTTGCCATTTTGCGTCAACAATTCGCCTTTACCACCTCCGGGCGCGAACTGTGCGATGCCCCAAACGGCAAGGGTATAAATTCCTGAAAAAAAGACCAGCGACACGAACGTTAGCCTGATGGCCGGAAGAATATGTGATTTCATGCTTGTTGTTTTTTTCTGTGCTTTAGATGTGACAAATTTTAAAATTTGTCACATCTGGAACACTCATATAAAAATGGACACCAATAAATCTATGGCCTTGATGCCGATGAACGGCACGATTACGCCACCCAAACCATAAATCAACAGATTGCGGCGCAACAGCGCGCTGGCGCCGATAGGTTTATAGGTCACTCCACGTAAAGCCAGCGGAATCAGGATCGGAATAATGATTGCGTTGAAAATAATCGCCGACAGGATGGCGCTTTCCGGACTGGCCAATTGCATGACATTCAGGCCCTGCAACGCCGGAATGGCCGCCATGAAAAGGGCTGGTACGATGGCAAAGTACTTGGCTACGTCGTTGGCGATGCTGAACGTGGTGAGCGTACCACGCGTCATCAGCAACTGTTTGCCGATTTCTACAATTTCAATCAGCTTCGTTGGATCGTTGTCCAAATCCACCATATTCCCGGCTTCTTTGGCTGCCTGGGTGCCGCTGTTCATGGCCACGCCGACGTCGGCTTGCGCCAAGGCAGGAGCATCGTTGGTGCCGTCGCCCATCATCGCCACCAATTTCCCGGATTGCTGTTCCCGGCGGATGTATTCGAGTTTATCTTCCGGCTTCGCCTCGGCGATGTAGTCGTCCACCCCTGCCTTTTCGGCAATAAATTTTGCCGTAAGCGGGTTGTCGCCGGTCACCATTACGGTTTTTACGCCCATTTTCCGAAGCCGCTGAAAGCGTTCCTCGATGCCTGGTTTGATGATGTCCTGTAGTTCGATGACACCCAATACCTGTTCGTTTTCGCTCACCACCAAGGGAGTGCCACCATTGCTGGAAATCGCTTTTACTTGTTTTTCGGTTTCAACCGGAAAAACATGCCCCGCTTTTTCGCTCAGATTTTTGATGGCGTCGAACGCACCTTTTCGGATGCGGATTCCGTCGGGCAGGTTGATTCCTGAAGACCGGGTTTCGGCAGTAAACTTGATCAATTGCGCACTTTGAAGGTCAAATCCGGATCGCGGCGCTACGCCCTGTGTTTTGGCCAATTCCACAATGGATTTGCCTTCCGGTGTGTCGTCCGCTAAGGAGGAAAGCAGGCAGTTTTGGATAAATACGCTTTCCGCCACGCCTTCCGCAACATAAAAGCGGGTCGCTTTCCTGTTGCCGATCGTAATCGTTCCGGTTTTGTCTAAAAGCAGGGTGTCAATATCGCCGGCGGTTTCCACGGCTTTTCCCGATTTGGTGATGACGTTGGCGCGCAAAGCCCGATCCATCCCCGCAATGCCGATGGCGGACAACAACCCGCCGATGGTGGTAGGGATGAGGCAAACGAACAGGGAAATAAAAGCCGCAATGGTAATGGGGGCATTGGCATAGTCGGCAAAAGGCTTGAGCGTGATGCTGACAATGATGAAAACCAGCGTAAACCCGGCCAACAGGATGGTCAGCGCGATTTCATTGGGTGTTTTTTGCCGGCTGGCGCCTTCTACCAGGGCAATCATTTTATCCAAAAAGCTTTCACCGGGCTGGGTGGTTACCAACACTTTAATGCGGTCAGAAAGCACCTTGGTGCCGCCCGTTACCGAGCTTTTATCGCCGCCTGCTTCCCGGATGACCGGGGCGCTTTCGCCGGTGATGGCACTTTCATCAATGGTGGCCAATCCTTCGATGATTTCGCCGTCACCAGGGATCATATCTCCGGCTTCGCAAACAAAAACATCGCCTTTTTTGAGTTGGCTGGAGCTGATGATTTGGCCATTTTCCAAGCGGGCCGGTGTTTCTTCCCGCGTTTTCCGCAAACTGTTGGCTTGCGCTTTGCCGCGCGCTTCAGCAATGGCTTCCGCAAAATTGGCAAAAAGCAGGGTGATCAGCAGGATGAAGAAGATCACAAAATTGTAGCCGATGCTGCCCTGCGAGGTAGCGCCACTAAGCGTCCACAGAAAAACGATTAGCATCACAAAGGTACAAACCTCGACCGTGAACATGACCGGATTGCGGAACATCAGAACCGGATTGAGCTTCACGAAGGATTGCCTGAAGGCTTCTATAACTAAGTCCTTTTGAAACAAGCCCGTATTTTGACTTTTCATGGTTTGTCAATTGATAATGGATTAATAAATCGAAAAATATTCCCCTAGCGGGCCCAGGGTCAATGCAGGAAAGAAAGCCAGCGCGGCCAGGATAAAAATCACGGCGAAAACCATGACGCCGAAAGTTCCGGTGTCCGTCTTTAGCGTGCCTGCGCTTTCCGGAATGAATTTTTTGGAAGCCAGGATGCCAGCAATAGCGACCGGCCCGATGATGGGCAGGTAGCGCGCCAGGATCAGTACGATCCCGGTGCTGATGTTCCACCAGGGCGTGTTGTCGCCCAGACCTTCAAACCCGCTGCCGTTATTGGCTGCAGCGGAAGTGTATTCGTAAAGCATTTCACTGAAGCCATGAAATCCGGGGTTGTTGAGCCACCCAATTTCAGGATTGAGGTAAAAGATATAAGCAGCCATAGCTGTCCCGGAGAGAATCAGGAAGGGGTGCAAAAGCGCCACGATCATGGCGATTTTCATTTCCCTGGCTTCGATCTTCCTGCCCATAAACTCCGGCGTTCGACCTACCATTAAGCCACTGATGAACACAGCGAGGATGATGAAAATATAGAAGTTCAGGAACCCTACCCCAACGCCGCCGTAAAAGCTATTGGTCATCATGCCCAGCATTTGCATAGCGCCGGAAATGGGGGTGTGGCTGTCGTGCATGCTGTTCACCGAACCGTTGCTTGTCACGGTGGTGGTCACGCCCCAGTAGGCCGAAGCGGCTGCACCGAATCGCACTTCTTTTCCCTCCATACTGCCTGAATTTTGGGCAATGCCCATTATTGAGATGGCCGGATTGCCCTTCATTTCAAAATAAACGGCAGTGGTCAATAAGAGCAGAAAGCCGGTTGTCATAACGCCAAAAATGATCCAGGCCAATTTTTTCCGGTGCAGGTAAAAACCCAATGCGAAGATCATGGCGATTGGAATCAGGAGGATCAGGATGTTTTCAACCACATTGGTGAAGTAGCTCGGGTTCTCCAACGGGTGCGCAGAATTTACCCCAAAAAACCCGCCACCGTTGGTTCCTGATTGCTTGATGGCGACCATGGCCGCTGCCGGTCCGCGCGAAACCTGCATGGTATCGCCTTCCACCGTTATCATGTTCGCTTTGCCTTCAAACGTCATCGGCGCGCCATTAAACGCCAGCAAAATGGCGGCAACAAAAGAAACCGGCAGCAGAATCCGAAGGCAGGATTTTACAAAATAGTTGTAAAAATTCCCCAGCTTTTCGGTTACGTGGATCCGCATGGCATTAAAAACCACCACTGCAGCGGCCATGCCCGTTCCGGCGGTTACAAACTGCAAAAACTGGATAACTACCACCTGAGAAAGATAGGATAGCCCGGTCTCTCCGGAATAGTGCTGCAAATTGCAGTTTACTAAAAAGGAAATGGCCGTATTGAAAGCCAGATCGGGGGACATATTCGAATTGCCATCGGGATTGAGCGGTAGCCAGGCCTGAGTCATCAATACGAGCATGGCGAAAAAAAACCAGACGAAGTTGATGGTGAGCAGGGCAACGAGGTGCTCTTTCCAGTTCATTTTCCGGGTGGGATCAATGCCGCTTGCGCGGAAAAAGATGCGCTCAATGGGATTGAAGAATGGGTCTAACCAGGTTTTTTGACACAAATAGACCTTTGCCATGTATTTCCCAAGGGGAATCGCCAGCGCCAGCGTTACAACGAACATTAGCGCCAGACCAAGAATTTCTGTATTCATGATTGCGTTGGTTTAAAATTTTTCCGGCTTCAGTAATACATAGCACAGGTAGCCGAATACCAAAATGGAGGTAATGAATAGCGCCAGCATCGGATTAAATTTTTTCAAACCAGTGAATAGATTGATAAAAAAGCGCGAAACACAGGGCGCCAGTGATCAATAAAATGGTTGTGAGCATGTCTTTTCGGTTTTGATGTTCACAGCAGACATGCCAAATTTTGTTCCGCTTTTCGCGAAATACAACTAAGTGATTGATTGTTAATTATTTTTAAAAAAACGACGAGATTGGCTGTCTTTCAACCCTATCGTTTTGAAAGGGTGAAGCCTATCGTTTTGATGTGGTCGCCAGCTTCAGCTGGCTGACCCTCAGCCGCAAAAAGGTTACAAAAAAAACGCCAAGAGAATTGTTGATCTCTAGGCCGGGCTTTTGACGGTCGACCAGCTAAAGCTGGTGACCACTGATTTTAAACTCCTCAATTTTCCGGTACAGGGTCGTCAGGGCAATGTTCAGGAGCCGGGCGGCTTCCGTTTTGTTGCCGTTGGTGTAGTTGAGTACTTTTTGAATATGGATTTTTTCAGCGCTTGCCAGGTCAAATGCAGAAAGGGTCTTGCCAGCGCCTGCTGCCTGGACGGTGCGACGGATTTCGTAAGGGAGGGTATCTGCATCGAGTAGGTCAGAATCGGCTAAAATCACGCTGCGTTCGATCAGATTTTTCAATTCGCGGATGTTTCCCGGCCAGGAATGCTGCTGGAGCACCGCCAAAAAATCGCCCGAAAACCCTTTGATTTTTTTATTGGTTTTGGTGGCAAAAAACTGAGCAAAATGTTGTGCCAGCGGTTCGATGTCGGCGAGGCGTTCCCGCAAAGGGGGCAATTCGATCTGAAAAACGGACAAGCGATAAAATAAATCCTGCCTGAAATGCCCTGCTTCTGCTTCCTGTTGCAAAGCTTTGTTGGTTGCTGCAAGGATGCGCACATCGCACTTGGTGGGTTTGGAATCGCCGACCTTAATGAACTCCCCTGTTTCCAGCACGCGCAACATGCGGGCCTGCAATTCCATCGGCATTTCACCGATTTCGTCCAAAAAAATAGTGCCGGTATGGGCTTCTTCAAAAAGCCCTTTTGTGTCTTTGATCGCGCCGGTAAACGCGCCGGCTTTGTGGCCAAATAACTCGCTTTCCAATAATTCTTTGCTGAAAGAAGCGCAATTGACCGCCACGAAAGGCCTGTTTTGCCGCTTGCTTGCGTAATGGATGGCCTGGGCAAAAACTTCTTTGCCCACTCCCGTTTCTCCCAATAGCAGCACGGTCGTATCGGTCGCAGCTACCCGTTTGGCCAATTCCACCGCCGCCTGCATGGCTCGCGAGGCGCCGATGATGTTGTGGAAAGCATATTTTTCCCCAACCTGTTTTTCTAAATGTTGCACCCTTTTCGCCAATTCCACTTTTTCAAAGGCGCGGTAGAGCAGTGGGATGATCCGGTTGTTGTCGTCGCCTTTGGTGAGGTAGTCGAACGCGCCGTTTTTGATGGCTTGCACCCCATCAGGGATATTGCCGTAGGCCGTCAGCAGGATGATTTCCACCAACGGATATGCTGCCTTGATTGTGCCGGCTAATTCCACCCCATTGGTGTCGGGTAGTTTCACATCGCACAACACCACATCCACTTCGGTCTGTTTCAGTTTTTTCAGTGCCGATTTGCCGTCAGCGGCTTCCAGCACCTCAAAACCTTCCAATCGGACGATGCGGCCCAGCAGTCCTCTTAGTTTTTCTTCGTCGTCAATGAGAAGTACGGTTTTCATAATTATTTTTTTACGGGCAGTAGGGGCTGAAAATTTTCAGCCCCTACTGCCACGCGTCATACCCCGCCTCTTTTTTTACAAAAATCCGGTACCCTTTTGCCCGCAATGCTTCCAGCATCGGTGTATCCGGTGTCCAGGGATAAGCCGTGAATCCGGTATAGAACATGGCTTCAATGGGGTGGGGTTCCTGGAACAAAACCACCTGCCTTGGTGGCAGGGGAATGGCGCCTGACAAAGCTTTCAGTTCTTCCGTCCATTGCCGTTCTTCTGCAAAGTTAGCGAAAGGTTTCACCCGCTCAATGGAATATCGGAGCGGCAAAATCAGCAATAAAGCGGCGGCGATGCGACTAAGGTAACGCAGACTCCGCTTTTCCCAAGGTTTTCGGATCAGCCAATAAAAACAAACCGCAGTCAGCAGGAAAAACCCCGGCGCGGTCAGGAGCAGGTAGGTGCTCCGTTTGGTTTCCATCATAGAGAGCAACAACATCGGGAGCGCGATCCAGATTGCGGTTACGGCAATAGAAAACCGCTTGGGCTTTCGCCAAATGACAAATAAGAGCCAGAGCATGGGCAGGTAAATCAATTCGCCGTAGTACAGCCGGACGTGATCCAGAAAAAAATACCAGGGGCCATGATGGCCTTGTATGGTTTCGGAAACCGGCAACAACACTGCGCGCAAAAGATAGGCAGCTTCTTCCGGGTAGGCGTTAAGAATAAAAATCAGCCAGGGCGCCCCTACTGCGCTTGCCGATAAGGCGATTACCACCCCGTGTTTGAGCAGTTCAAAAATCGGACGCCGCATCCACAACCCAATGGCCAGCCAAAGGATTGGCACAAAAAGCGCGGCAATCCATTTGCACAAAAATGCCAGGCCAGTCAGCAGGCCAATTCCAAGGGCAAGGGTAGCTGGTCGTTTGGGCGCCTGAAAATATTTCACCGTCAGCAGCAGGGCCCATTCCACAAAAAACAGGAAAAGCGTTTCCACGTGATCAGACGACAGCCTGCCGGCAGCCACTTCAATCAACCGCCCATGCATGGCGTGGAGGCAGGCTGCCAGCAACCCCGGCCAGTCGCCAAACAAGCGCCTGCCAATGAAAAAAGTCAGCAAAATACTCAGCGTGGAAAACAGCATGGAGGGGAACCGCACCGCTATTTCATTTGCTCCAAACCAATAGATTGAGGCTGCCATCGGCCACAAGGCTAAAGGTGGTTTGCTCAGCCAGATGTGGTTGTTCGACCACTCCCGAAAATCGTAAGGCAACAGGGGTTGGGCGTAAAGGACGGGCTTCAATGGGTGTTCTATCAAATTTTTGGCCACCAACGCATGGAAACGCTCATCCCAGGTGTGGAGAAAAGGATCCTGCGCCGTGGCGATTCTCAGGAGTAAGCCCAACACGAGCATGACTGCCAGGCAATGCACCTGCTTGATTGTCCGGCGGTAACAAAGCCATAAAACAAGTAGAAAAAACAAATAGAGGATGGCTGTGAAAAAACTTTGCGGTGCGATCATTACAAGTACAAGCCTGTTTCAGGCACAAAGTAAGCAGCTTAAAATTAATAATTGACAAGCATCGGACAACATCCTGTCTATCCATCTCCCAAATTCTAAATATCTTTATCCGCCAATGTTCAAATATCCTGCGCTATGAAAAAAATTGCAACTATTTGCCTGTTTAGTTTTGCTACGCTGTGCGGGTTGACCGCTCAGGAAATTTTACCCAATAAGCTGACCGAAGCGGAAGCCCGTCAGGCTTGGGGGTATTTCAATCCGCCTGCCGGCCCTGAAAAAAACTTCATTCCCCAACCGCCACCAGCCCCCGTGCGCACCATGGGCGAATGGGAAGAAATTCAGGCTTTGGTGCTGACCTGGACTGATTATGTTGACATCCTGGTTGAAATCACCCGCCATGCGGTCGAGGAAACCAAAGTCATCATCATCGCCTCTAATCCAACCAACGTAATCAATCGGCTGAATGCAGAAAGCATTAGTCTGGATAGCGTTACCGTGGTGCAACGCAGCACCAACAGCATCTGGATCCGCGATTACGGCCCCTGGACAATCTACCAGAATGAAGTGGACAGTCTGATGATCGCCGACTGGACTTACAACCGCCCGCGCCCTCAGGACGATACTTCGCCGTCAGCCGTAGCCAATTTTCTGGGATTGCCGATTTTCGAAGCCACAACAGCGCCCTACAATTTAATACACACCGGCGGCAACCACCTGACGGACGGCGTAAATACAGCTTTTTCTTCTGACCTTTTGTTTGATGAAAATCCGGACAAAACGGAAGCTGAAATTGACAACATCGCCCAATTGTACATGGGTGTGGACAATTATGTAAAATTCAGATCCCTGCCTTATGATGGCATCCATCACTTAGATATGCACATTCGGCTGTTGGATGAAGAGACCATAATGTTTGGCGCTTACCCCGAAGGCGTGGCCGACGGCCCACAAATTGCGTCCAATATCCGCCAACTACTGAGCCAGGAAACCACTGCGTTCGGCAATCGCTACCGCATTTTGGACATCCCCATGCCCCCTGACCAACTCGATCGCTACCCCGACGAGGGCGGCTACTATCGTACGTATACCAATTCCATTTTTCTCAATAAAACCATCCTCGTCCCGACCTACGAGGAGCAATACGATACCACCGCCCTGCGCCTCTATCGCGAAAACCTGCCCGGATACAACGTCGTCGGCATTGATTGCAACCAGATCATTCCCGCACTCGGCGCCCTGCATTGCATCACCAAAACGGTGGGTGTAAACGACCCGCTTTGGATTGCCCATGCACGCCTCCGCGATACCTACGATGCCGAAAATGATTATGAAGTGACGGCCAAAATCCGCCATCGAAGCGGCATCTCCGGCGCAACTTTGTATTACCGCACCGAGGAAGGTGCGCCTTATATGGCTGTTGACATGAGTTTAACCAATGCCGCTGAAAGCATCTGGTCGGCTGCCATTCCTGCCCAAGCTGCGGGTACAGAAATTCAGTATTACATCCACGGCACGGCGCATTCCGGAAAACAGCAGGTTCGCCCGATCGTAGCGCCGGAAGGCTATTTTCGCTTTCGCGTAAAAGCGCTGGATGCCCCGATTGCCAAAGCGACTTATGATACGGAGCGCACCTGCGTGGATCAAAACATCCAGTTTTTTGACCTGACCGAAAGCCCTGTGGAGACGCGGCTCTGGAGTTTTCCCGGCGGCGAACCGGCGGCCTCCACTGAAGCAAATCCAACGGTTGTTTACAGCAACCCGGGTACTTACAGTTTCACCCTTTTGGTATCGAATGCTGCCGGCATCAATCAGGCAACCTATACCAATGCTTTTGTTGTAGAAGCCGGGGCACTACCGTTTTATGAAAATTTTCAAACCAATAACTGGGTCGTGGAAAACCCGGGCGAAGACGGTGCGTACTGGCGTTCCGTAACGACCAACTGTTCGGGAGCCAGCTTCCGCATGGATAATTTCAGTTTCAACACCCGCAATACCGATGACTTTTTGCGCTCAGCGATTGACCTGCGCAACGTTTCAGCCCCGGCCGAATTTAGTTTTGACGTGGCGTATGCCCCACGCAGCAGCACAGTAACGGATATCCTTCGCTTGAATGTGCTCCGCTGCGACGGCGAAAGAATTCCGGTTTACACCAAATACGGCGCCGCGTTGGCGACCGCCCCTGCCACAAATTCGGCTTTTATTCCTGCGAGTTGTGATCAGTGGCGGCATGAAATCGTGGATATTTCTGCTTTTGCCGGTGAAATCATTACCATCGAATTTGAAAACATCGGGGGCAGCGGCAACCGGGTTTATGTGGATAACCTTGATTTCAGCGGACAGGGCGTTCCCAACCTGGCTCCGTTTGTTACCCTGAGCGAACCGGTCAGCGGGACATTTGAAGTAGAGATTTTGCCTGAGTTGCCTTTACTGGCCATCGCGGGCGACCCGGACGGAACGGTAGATTCTGTTGAGTTCCTGGTGAATGGCGCGGTTGTGGCAACCTTGTTTGAAACGCCTTACCAGTTCACCTACCCTGTTCCTGCCTACGGCGAATATACCTTCACCGCCCGCGCCACGGATAATGATGGCGCTGTGGCCTTGTCTTCCCTTGCCGTGGTCAACTACCAGATGCCGGTTGGCGTTCAGGAAGAAAGCAGCCGCATTGGTCTGTTGCGCGTATTTCCAAATCCGGCAAAAGGGCGGGCCACCCTGGAACTGCAATCGCATGAAAATGCTTTGCTGACTTACCGCCTGCTCGACGTGAATGGCCGGGAAATCCAGCGCAGCAGTTGGGAAACCGCTGCCGGAACCAATACCCGAAACTTAGACTTGAGCCCCCTGCCCGCAGGGATCTATTGCGTATTGTTGGGAGGAGCCGACGGGGTTGTAGCGAAGAAGTTGGTGGTAGAGTAGCTGGCGGTGGCTGAGCGGAGTCGAAGCCCCGCTCAGCCACCGCCAGTCGCAGCCGAGTCGAAATGAGCGGTCATTGAGCGAAGTCAAAATGAGCGGTCATTGAGCGAAGTCGAAATGAACGCAGCTATCGGACTATAAAGACAGACACCACTTTACCAAAGATAAACCAGTTTTATCCAATGACCGGCAATTCCAGACCGCATGCAAACCGCTAACGTCTAATGGTTTGGCATTCAACCAGCTTTATTAACTTTGTTCCTGTTCATCTTCAATCCGGAATATATGCGACAGGTTCTTTTTCTCTTTTTAGTCTTTTATTGCTGGAGTCAATTGCAGGCACAGAGATTGAACAACCTGAAATTTACCACCTATACGACCGAACAGGGATTATCCAATAACCTTACCTGGGCAACAGCCGTAGACCGCCAGGGATATTTATGGGTATCACACTTCAGCGGCCTGAGCCGGTTTGACGGCGTAACGTTCAAAAATTACCCTTTTAATGAAAAAGCCCCGGGAGG
>JALHRK010000203.1 GCA_022841505.1 Saprospiraceae bacterium
ATGCCTTTGATTGAAAAAACGGGCCTGCCGTTGCTGGTTCACGCGGAATTGGACGCGCCCCACCCAATGATGGCGCATTTTCAAAACCATCCGACATCCTATCCTGCTTACCTGAAATCTCGGCCCAAAAGCTGGGAAAACCACGCCATCGAATTGATGCTGAAATTGTGCGAAAGCACCCGCTGCCGTACGCACATTGTGCATCTTTCGTCGGCTGATTTGTTGAGCCGCCTGCAACGCGCCAAACAACACTTGCCGCTGACTGTGGAAACGGCGCCCCATTACCTCTATTTCCACGCAGAAGCAATCCCAGATGGGCAAACGGTGTATAAATGCGCCCCGCCCATCCGCGAACGCGCCAACAATCAATTGCTCTGGGAAGGCTTAAAAACAGGCGTCATTGACTTCATTGGCTCCGACCATTCGCCCGCGCCGCCTGTACTGAAAGCCATGGCTTCGGGTAATCTGGCGGCGGCCTGGGGCGGTATTTCGGGCTTGCAATTTTCCTTGCCGGTGGTGTGGACCAAGGCCGAAGCGTTGGGTTTTGGGGTCGCTGATCTGGCGCGGTGGTTGTGCAGCGGGCCCGCCGATTTTTTGGGCTTGTCGCAAAAAGGGCGCATCGAAGCGGGGAAAGACGCCGATTTGACGGTCTGGCAGCCCGAAGCGGTTTTTACGGTGGAAGAAAAAGACATCCGGCACCGGCATAAAATTACGCCGTATGCAGGAGAAAAACTCCGGGGCCGCGTGCTGCAAACCTGGGTTGGCGGGGAGCAGGTGTTTGGAGAAGGGACGATTTTGAAGGAAGGGCAGGGGCGGGTACTGCTGAAATCGTGGTCACCACCTTCAGGTGGTAGACCTTAAGATAAAGCGGGTGAAACCCGCAGAATAGTACACGCGAGGCGGAGCCTCAGCGCGAGCAATAAATTAGATTAAACCAAAAAATATTATTATTTAAAATAAAATGTTTTATTTTGCCCCGGCTTTTACGAACAAAAAATTAAAATGACCGCTGCCGCCTCACCCATCGAAAAAGTCTGCGTGCAACTCCTCCTCCAGGAGCCATTCTACGGGCATTTCCTGATGGGCATTCCGAAGGCATTTGAGACAACCGTACCAACCGCAGCCGTCGCGCCTTTTCAGCGGCAAATGGTGAAGTTGATCGTGAACCCCGATTTTTGGGAAACGCTTTCAGAGGAACACCGATACGGATTGATCAAACACGAAGTGCTCCACATTGTGCTGCGCCACCTGACGGTTTTAAAATCCTACAGCAACCGACGGGTCTTCAACATCGCCGCTGATTTGGTGGTCAACCAATACATTGAGGGGCAGCAATTGCCTGAAGGCGCCATCACGCTCCATTTTTTCAAACCTTTGGAACTGACGAACCGTTTTTTTTTGGAAGCGGGAAAAGGCGTTGGCTATTACTACGAAAAATTGATGGGCCTGCTCCAAAACCGAACCGCCGGCAGCGCTGGCAGCGAAGACAGTGACGCCGTTTTTCGCGCGTTGGACGCCTGGATGCAGGGCGACGAAGAAGCGACCGCCAAACACCGGTTTTGGGATGAATTTGCCGGGTTGGACAGCAGCGAAGTCCGCGTGATGGAGCAGTTTGTAAAAAACGCAACCAAACAGGCGCTGCAAAGGGTGCAGCACAAAAACCGGGGGCATCTTCCGGCGCATTTGCTGGAGGAATTGCAGGCGGCGGTGGCCGATGCGCCTTTGGTGAACTGGCGAAGGGTGTTGCGGCTTTTCGCAGCATCCAGCAACAGCACTTTTTTGAAAAGCACCATCCGCCGCCCCTCCAAACGGTATGGAACCGTTCCGGGAATTCGGCTCAACCGGCGCCACGAACTGGTGCTGGCTCTCGATACTTCCGGCAGTGTTTCGATTGAAGAACTGGCGCTTTTTTTTAGTGAAATCCGACATATCTGGAGGCAGGGCGCACACATCACCGTGGTGGAATGCGACAAGGCCATTCACCGCACGTATCCCTACAAAGGCAAAGCACCGGAAGTCGTTGCCGGGCGGGGCGGAACCCATTTCGACGCGCCCATCATCTGGGCCAATGAACAAAAACCGGATGCGCTCATTTACTTCACCGATGGCCACGCACCTGCGCCCCAGGTGGCGGCAAGAATGCCGATCCTTTGGGTCATCACCTCCAGAGGTGCAGATAAATTTGAACATTTACCCGGAAAACACCTCAAATTATTAGCGGAATAAGACATGGCAAAACCAACCCATCACTACATTTATTACGGCATCAGGGCCAATCCTTCGGAAGTCCGGAAATTCATCGAGCACCTGCTGGAAGCCAACCTGAAATCGGAGGCCAATGGCGCCAAAAAAACGCCCGTTTGCATCTGGGGCACCCACGGCATCGGCAAAACCGAGTTGGTACAGGCCATCGCTTTGGAAAACGGTTTTGAGTTTAACTACATCGCCCCTGCTCAGTTTGAAGAAATGGGCGACCTGATCGGGATGCCAGCGATTGTGGGCGAAGAAACGGTTTTTCGCGCTCCTTCCTGGGTTCCCAAAAATGAAGGCCCCGGGCTGCTGCTCATTGACGACGTCAACCGCGCCGACGACCGCATTCTGCGCGGCATCATGCAATTGCTGCAAAACTTTGAATTGGTGAGCTGGCGGCTCCCGGCGAAGTGGCAAATTGTGCTGACCGCCAATCCCGACGGCGGCGATTATTCGGTGACGCCCATGGACGACGCCATGCTCACGCGCATGATGCACGTTACCATGCAGTTTGAACCCAAAGTTTGGGCCCTGTGGGCAGAAAAAGCCGGCATTGACCCGCGCGGCATCAACTTTGTACTGACTTACCCCGAGGTGGCGCAGGGCAAACGCACCACGCCGCGCTCTCTGGTGCAGTTTTTTGAAAGTATTCGCGACATCAAAAACCTGCGCGACGAATTGCCGTTGGTGCAAATGCTCGCGGCTTCCTGCCTCGACGACGAAACCGTGGCGGCTTTTGTAACCTACGTGCAACAGAACCTGAGCGAACTGATTTCGCCGGAAGAAATTTACCAGGCGAAAGATTTCAAGCGGGAAGTTTACGCCGAAATCAAACGCAGCGTTCAACAGGACATTTTTCGGGTAGATATCATGGCGACGATTTGCACCCGCCTCATCAACCACCTCAGCGTCGGCGACATCAAACTCACGCCGCCTCAAATCAAAAACATTCAGGAGTTTATAAAAATAGATTTTCTGCCCAACGACCTGCGGCTTTCCCTGCTTCAGGATTTGGTGCAGTCGCCCAACGCAACGCTCAAAAGTGTGATGGCCGATGCAGAAATTAGTATGATGTTGTTGCGCAAAATGTAATTCCCATGGAGAAGCAATTGAGGTATGATTTTATTGAATATTCCGGTTCACATTCCGAGGCGCTTTATTTGCGTAAGCCACTGACTGTTTCGGAATTGAAGCGAACCTACCCCAATTTAAAAGGGCTTGTGTTTGAATTCGGGCGTTCGGCTTTCGAGCCGCTTCGCTACGACCATCAGGCGTATATGATGGAAGTGTTGCAGGCGTTTGACTTACAGGAGGTGATTATTGATTCTGTCGGGCGACTCACCCATTTGCCCGATACACTCTGGAAACCGTCGTTGAAAAAGCTGGACCTTGCGCGCCATAATTGCCCGTTTCCGGTGCAACCGCCCCCGGGTTTTAAAAACAACTTAGAATCAATTGCGCTGCGCGGCAGCACCTATACGGATCCTGCCATTTTCAATACCCCCACCTTGCGGCACGTGGAGATCTCTGGCTGTAAAGGCGATCTTGCTGGCCTTGAAAAAGCCCTGAACCTGGAATCCCTTTATCTGTCGGGCGTCGAAGCGGGGGCGCTGGATTTCAGCCGGTTTACGCGCTTGGAACGCTTACGATTGTTTGCATTGCAGGATACGGAATACCTGCCTGATTTTTCGGCGTTGCACAACCTGAAAGAACTGCGCATGAGTACCATTTCCCGACTGCGTGCCCTGCCTTCAGGACTGGAAAAACTACACAAGCTGGAGGGGCTTTGGTTTCAGAGTCTGGGTAATCCAGAATTGCCAAAAATGCATTTTTATTTTTCCGGGCTTCTGAATTTAACAACCCTGGAAATTTCGAATTGTAATTTCGACTATTCCCAAACCGAAAACATTGAAATACCTGAAAATACGACTAAGACTGGATTTTCAGGACTTTTGTCTAAAGTTTTTCATCGCGATGAGGTTTCGAAAAATGATGTTTTGGAAAAAATGTCCGTGCTAAAGTCCGTCACCTTTATTGATCTTTTTGCGCAAAGCATTCCGGAATTTTTACTGGCGCCTTCTGTGGAAAAATTTCATTTTATTTTTCTCGGATTGAGGGAACTTCCTGGCGCTTTCTGGCAATGTACCCGGCTGAAGCATTTTAACATTTCCAGCAATTCGATGGCCAACTTTGGAACGGGCTGGCAGGTGTTCCCGGATTTGGAAACTTTTTCGGTCGAAACCTCGGGGTCTTGTGGTCAATTACCCGATTTTGGAAAAGCCAATTCTGCGCTGAATTCCCTTGCGATTAAAGCTCCGGAACTGAACAATCTGCCCGATTCCTGGTGCGAATGCCCCGCCTTGCATACGCTTACCTTAGACGGAAAAACCGGTGAACTGCCCAAATCCTGGGAGAACTTTCCTTCGCTGAACAACCTGAAAATTCGATGGATAACCAGTGAGCCGATTTTTATCCGAAAAGAAATTGCCCTGTTGCCCAATTTGCAAGCACTGCGCATTGAGTGCCAAAACCCGGGAAGGGACATGAAATTGGTGCAAACCCTGAATGCCACCTTGACAAAATTCAATGCCGAACCGCGTACCCGCCTGGTTTTTGGGCATCTTTTATTGGAAAATCCCGAAAAAGCGGCCCCTTATTCTGATGCATTTAAAACTGATTTTTTGCAGGCCGTCAATATCGGCAGCAGCCCATTGAAGCAGGTGATTTGGGATCATTTGTACTTGCTGAACCCTGATCGCACCGCCTTTTCAGCTTTGCGCCAATTTGAACAAAAAAGCCTTTTTATCAGCGGGGGGACGCGGGTAAAAAAAGCGGATTACAAAGAAAAATTGGAAGCGATGGGCGTAAAAATCGCTGCCAAACTCAGCCCTGACGTAGATTTTATTTTAGTGGGAAATGCCTGTCCGGATTTGCCGGAAGGCTTTTGGGCGAGGCCGCACTGGTTTTGCAGCGAAGGAGAACTGGACAAAGTGTTGAAAGAATACCAGCCGGGATTCATGCAAACCTTGCCGGAAAACGACCTGGAGGCCCTGCGCCGGCTGATCTGGTCGAACGACCCGGCCAATGAGCGCGTGGTGCTCGAAATGCTCAAAAAAGGTGGCATCCCGGATGCGGTCATCCCCGATTTGGTCGTGGTGGCCAAAACCTCAGCCGATCAGGCAGTTCGGAATGATTTTCGCAAACTCCTGAAAGCCAAAGCACCGGAAGGCATGAGGGCTGTTTTGTCGGAGACGAGAGACCTCGACAAAATCCTGGAGCGGGCCCGGTATCCCTATCAGCGCCCTCCAGGCGTGTCGCAAATGGTGGTTGCCCATTATTATCGCACCAAAAACAAAGCACTCCTCCCTGATTTTTTTCACTATCGCGAAAGCCTTGAAAACCCTTACAGAGCTGCGCTTTTTCAGGATTTGTACCCTTCTTTGTTGCAGCGCCCGCATTATTTGAGTCTCAACAGAATGCTGTTCAGCGAAGAAGAGTTAAACCAAATTTTGAGTGCCCCTGCGCTACAGGGCGTACTCAAACGCTTGCAGATTCGCTGTGCTGGTGAAGCCCTGCCGGCTGCGCTTTTCAAACACCTCACGTTGGATGAGCTGAAAATCCATACCGATATTGCGCACGTGCCGGAAGCCATTAGCGATCTGAAACGCCTGAAAAACCTGGAGGTGAGCGGCAAAAATCTGCGTTCGTTGCCCGATAGTTTGATCCAGATTAAATCGCTGAAATATTTGTTGTTTTGCAGTTCTTTGAACCGGGAAGACTGGGAGATTTCTCAGGCGTTACAAGATGCAAGGGGCGGGAATGGCTGGATGCAGCAGCGTGGATTTGATTACTATGATTAATTACCCCTTCTCCAATAATTCCTTCATCGCACCAAAAACCGATTGCCAGTTCTGTTCGGAATGGGCGCGTCTTTCCTCGTCTTCGATTTTGTCCTGCGTGACAGTCAGCACGGTCGTGTCGCCTTCTTCCTGGAGGGCGTAGCTGATGTTGGCGTAGTTTTCGGGTTCGTCTGCCAGGTCGCTCCAGGAGCTCAGGTAGGTGTAGCGCAGGTTGCTCAATGGATTGAATGCCACCACGGTGCCTTTGTCTTCATACGCAGTGCCGTCCCATTCCCCGCGAAAAAAAATGGGTGAGCCGATCTGCCAGGTGGTGACCAGATCCGTTCCGAAGAAATATTGTTTCACCAGTTCGGGTTTGGTCAGTGCTGCCCAGACTTTTTCAATGGGCGCAGTAATTGTAATCCGGGTTTCGAGTGTAATGGACATGGTTTAAATTTTTTGTTTGTTTATACGCGTGTAAAAATACACATTTTGTTTTTAAAACCATGTCCTTTTTAGAAATTGTTTCCCGCAAAGATTGTTTCCCGCAAAACTTGTCCCGTAAAGCGGGAGGGCGCAAAGGTTTACTACGTGAATCTTCGATTTAGCTACGCTGAACTTACGTTTCGCCAAGGACGCTAAGGCTGGCATCAATTCCCTGCTGATTTTATCACACAACGGGGTTTTTATTTCACACAACGGCACAACGATCACAACGGCCTGGCGTCTCGCTTTGCGGACTTTGCGGGAAATTTTAGAAACAAATTGCATCTTGCAACTTGAAACAACACGCCCTATCGCAAAGGCTCATAGTGAAGTACCACCACGCCGCACTCAAAAGCCCGGGCATTCACCAATTTCAGGTTGGTTCTTTCTTTGAAAATGGGCATGCCGCTGCCGATTGCCGCGGGATTCACAAAAAGGTAGTATTCGTCAATCAGTCCGTGCGAGATCAGGTTGGAAACAAAATTGCCGCCGCCATAAGCAATGAGGTCTTTGCCGGGAGTTGCTTTGAGCCGGGTGATGACCTCGACCAGATCCCCTTTTTCCACTTGCACATTTTGCCCGTCGAGGTGGTCTAAGGTTTTTGAAAACACAATTTTAGGCGTACCTACCATCTTATTGGCGCCGGAAGCCTCCGCCGTTTCCGGGTTTGCAAGCTGACCTTCCCAGGCCGGAATAAACCCTTGGGCCAGCACGCGTCCCAGCAAGATGCAATCAACCGGGTCGGTCAATTCGGTGACGTATTGATTCAGGTCGTCGCTCCAGTTCCAGGTCAGCCAGTCCATTTCCCCGTTGGGACCCGCAATAAAACCATCCACCGAGACCTGCGTCTGCAGTTTGAGCTTTCGCATTGTTCCTTGTGACATAATTTAATCCTTTTTTGTCATACTGAACGCTGCCAATCATGTGGCTAAGTTAAAGGCAATGCACAAACATAGCAGCGCGAAGTATAATATTTTAAATAAATTGTGTTAAAAATAAATATTTTTGTACCACAAAGGTAGCGTTCTCCATTGATTCTGAGGGAGTGCCAGATACGACAACTTGGAGGGCTGATCACGACAAAACAAATTATTTATCTTTACGACATGAAAAAAGTATCCATCCTCGTTCCCGAATCGGCGGTTTTAGCGGCCATTGCCGATCCACGATACATGTTTACGGCAGTGAACCAATTTTTGGAAGCAGCCGGCAAACCGGCCTTGTTCGACGTGCAATTGGTCGGCCTGTCGAAAGAAATCCGCCTGAACGACGGGTTGTTTTCCATCCATACCGACAGGCTGGTGGACGAGGTGGAACAAACAGACCTGATTTTTATTCCCGCTTTGAGCGGTGATCTGAAAACGGCTCTGGCCATCAACAAAGGCATGATTCCCTGGATTGTGGGGCAGTATAAAAACGGCGCAGAAGTGGCTTCTCTCTGCATTGGCGCATTTTTGCTGGCGGCAACGGGCTTGCTGAAAGGCAAACAATGCTCCACCCACTGGCTGTTTGCCAACGAATTCAGGAACATGTTCCCGGAAGTAGAACTCGTGGACGGCAACATCATCACCGAAGAACAGGGGATTTATTCGAGCGGCGGCGCGAATTCCTACTGGAATTTGCTGCTCTACTTAGTTGAAAAATACACCAACCGGGAAACCGCGATCTTAGCTTCCAAATTTTTTGCCATTGACATTGACCGGAGCAGCCAGTCGGCATTCGTGATGTTTCAGGGGCAAAAAGACCACGACGATGCGTCCATAAAAATGGCGCAGGACTACATCGAGCGGAATTTTCAGGATAAAATTTCAGTGGATCAATTGGCCGACAAGTTTGTTGTGGGCAGAAGAAGTTTTGAGCGCCGGTTCAAAAAAGCCACCAACAATACGGTCGTCGAGTACATCCAGCGCGTAAAAATAGAGGCCGCAAAAAGAAGTTTTGAAACGAGCCGCAAAAACATCACCGAAGTGATGTACGATGTGGGCTATACCGATACCAAAGCGTTCCGGGATGTTTTCAAAAAAATCACCGGGTTGACGCCGATTGAATACCGGAATAAATATAATAAGCAAGGGGTTGGTTTGCAGGCGGGATAAAAAAAACAGCGCGGTGATCAAAGACCACCGCGCCGGGAGAAAGGGGGTATGTTCACCTGCTTCACTTCACAATCAGAAGCTGACGGCTTTGCGTCACTTTGCCGTTGCTCATCACCACGACATACAACCCTGCATCGAGGTTGGAAACGGACAGGTCAATTTTGCCCTGTGCACCGTCAATATTGTTGTAGCGCATCATCTGGCGCCCCTGGGCGTTCACTACACTTAGCGAAAGCATTTCCGTTGTTGGTTCGCCCCACTGTACGGCTACTGCTGATGCTGCCGGGTTAGGATATACCTGGAAAGCAGGCAGTGCAGGATGATCAACCCCCAAACCCGCCGAACCGGTAGCCGGCGCGGTCAACTGCAGGGCCGTGCTGAACAAAGTCCAGGCGGAATATTCGCTCGACTGGCCGCCGCCGCACTTGGTTTTTACTTTGAACTGGTATTTGCCGCCCGGTGTCAGCCCAATGATCAGAACTGCCGTGTTGCCTGTCAGCGCATTGAAGGAAAAAGCGGGGGTATTTTCGTCGTCTTCCACTTCTACTTCGTAGCGCAGCGCGCCTGCAACCGGGCTCCAGGTCAGTTTGACGCTGGTAGTTGTTATTTCAGAAACTTCCAGGTTGACGGGCGTTGTGCAGGCGTTTGTTCCAACACCGCCGCCTGTGCCGCCGCCGCCGGTTGCGCTGGCATTGAAGAAAATCCAGGCAGCATATTCAGAAGAACCGTTGGCGCATTTGCTTTTTACTTTGAACTGGTAGTTGCCGCCTGCCGCCAGACCAATTACGGCGATGGTGGTATCCGTAGTTATCGCGTTGAAGGAAAACAAAGGTGTGTTTTCGTCGTCTTCCACTTCCACTTCGTATTGCAGCGCGCCTGCTGCAGGGCTCCAGCTCAAAATTGCGCTGTTGCTGGTCAGGTTGCTCACGGTGAGGTTGGTTGGGATGTCGCAGGCGCCGCCCGTTCCGCCTCCTGTTCCGCCACCCGTGGTTCCGCCGCCGCTTGTGCTGGCGCTTGCGTTAAAAAACACCCAGGCAGAATATTCGCTCGACAGGCCGCTGCCGCATTTGCTTTTTACTTTTACCTGATATTGGCCGTTGGCTGCCAGTCCGGTCACCGTAATTGTTGTCTCGTTGGTCAGGGTATTGAAAGCAAAAGGCGCTGTGTTTTCGTTGTCTTCCACTTCCACTTCGTATTGCTGCGCGCCGGTCACTGCCGTCCAACTCAGGGTAGCCGCGCCGTCGGTGATGTTGCTCACGGTCAGGCCTTCGGGGATTGCGCAGGTGCCGCCTGTGCCTCCATTATTGCCACCGCCGCCGCCTGTGCCGCCGCCGGCTGAAGCCGTTTGAAATGAAATGTAGTCGGTCCAGTTTGATTTTTCGCCGTTGCATTTGGTGCGCACTTTAAATTTGTAAGAAGCATTTGCATTCAGGTTCGTAACCAGGTAAGACGTTGCATTAACCGGGATTTCGATTTCATACACTTGTGGGTTGTTGTTGGCATTTTCTACCTTCAGCCAGTAGGATATCGCTCCCGGGACTGCGTTCCAGCTCAATAAAACGCCGTCGCTGTTGTTGAGTGATTGTAAACCGGTTGGCGCATTGCAGTTGGCCAAAATTCCCGACGTTGCCAGGAGGAAAAAAAACAGGGTAGTTGTCAAAAAGCGTGTCATGATATTTTAGTTTTAAGTTGATTAAGTAATCAGTACGCCACAAATATGGGTGCGTACCGATACGGAATACAACTTTATGGTTGTGAGCGGGAAAAGGAGGAGGCTGAGCGGGCATGGCAGGCAGTTGGGAGCAAAACGGGTGCCTGATGCGCGTGAATGCTTTTGAAGGTTTGAACGTTTTTTAATCCAATTTTTAGAATTGGCCAAGGCTGCTTTAAGGGGCAGGGGCCTAATTTTGTCTTATCAAAAACAATTTTTTAAAAAGATAAGACCATGCAAAAGAACATCTTAGTATCTATTTTTTTTGGCGCCGTTTGGATATTCCTACCCTCGTGTAGTTCAAATACAGACAACAATACCGATCTCCAGAAGCCCGAAACGGAAAACCTGGAAATGGCGAATGATAAAGATGCCCCCGGCAAAAATGAAGGGAAAGCTAAAACGACGACCCTGACCGCTGCAACGGATGCTACGGCGGCCAACATTAAAAATCTGTTAGCTGCCTACACCGGCGAAACCACAGCGAGTGCCAAATACGCTGCTTATTCTAAAAAAGCGCAGGAAGAGGGGCTTACACAAATCGCGCTGCTGTTCAAAGCCACTTCGACCTCAGAGAACATACACGCCAACAACCACCGGGCAGTGCTGGAAGAAATGGGGGAAACAATCCCGGTCATCAAGCCGGAATATACCGTCAAAACGACCCTGGAGAATCTCGCCGATGCCATTGCTGGAGAATCTTACGAAATCACAACGATGTACCCGGATTTCATCGCCACTACCAATTCAGCAGACAATGAGATTGCCGGTACCAGTCTGAAATACGCTTACAGAACC
>JALHRK010000204.1 GCA_022841505.1 Saprospiraceae bacterium
AAAAATCCACCCCTTCTCCTTGCGGCAATCCGGAAATGAAGATGCCCAAATAATTCCCCTGACTATCAAAGCGCTTGACTGAAGCGCCATTGTAATCCACCACGAAAAGATCGCCGTTTTCTGCAAACCAGATATTGGTAGGCC
This sequence comes from Saprospiraceae bacterium, assembly GCA_022841505.1. Lineage (GTDB taxonomy): Bacteria > Bacteroidota > Bacteroidia > Chitinophagales > Saprospiraceae > JABWAJ01. The sequence goes on from JALHRK010000204.1 coordinate 145, forward strand.
CTGATAAGTTGGTACTCACAAAATTGCCAAGGTTGGCGCCGGTGGGACTAAATTTTTTAATGTATTTGCCGTCGTACGAAGATACATAAAGGTTGCCCGCAGCATCCCAGTCAAGCCCGATGCTATTTGACACGCCAACTGCCGTAAAATCATCCACAAAGATCCCGTCTAAATTATACCTTTTCACCTTGCCGTTGCCTGTCCATTGCAACACATAAAGCAATCCATCAGGGCCAACCTCCATGCGGGTGGGGCCTCCAATCCCTGTGGCAAATTCATTGATAAAGACGCCGGATGTGGCGTTAAATTTTGAAATACGGCCATTGTTCAGGTTTGAAATCAACACCGCATTTTCATTTTCCAAAAAAAGGATATCCTGCGGCCAGGCTAAGTGGTCAGAGATGAAAACCTGGCCATTTTGGCCGTTTTCATCAAACCTCAGGATTTTCCAGGGTGCAACGTTGAAATTGACGGCGTCGCTGATGTAAACATGGAATTGCTGGGCGGTAAGCGGCGCTAAAAAGCAAATCGCAACAATGCCGGTGAGGAGGAGTACCTTCTTTGCCATAATGATTGTTTTTGATCAAATAATGGCAAATCACCAGGCTTTTCTTTAAATTGTCGTTTCACTTTATCAAGAATTACCTTTTTTCCTATCCTTCCGGCATCCCTTTCAGCTTCCATTCCTTGATCACCATAATCAGGCTATCGCTCAGCGGTGCTTTTTTACTTTTAAAAGGCATGAATTTTTCATCCGTCACGGGCAATTGTACCCGGGCCAAAATGTCATCAATGTTGTCTCTGGTTGCCCCATAGGTATCTAAAAACTTTTTCTTCCCTTGCTCCGGGAAATGGCAAGGCGTACAACGCGCCTGCATAATCGGCAGAATGTCTTTTTGGTAAGTGATTGTCGCAACGGATACTGCCTTTTTTGTGCTGGTGCAAAATTGGAAGACAAACACAGAAAGGAGAAGGGCCAATACGAGTCGCAGCTTCATTGTTTTTTGTTTTTGCGGTGAAGTAATGGACTGAGAACCAGTGCAAGTTAAATATTTTAATAAAAAGGGATAACTTTATCCGGGATACCTATTCGAAAATCAAAATTTATGGACAACCACTTCACCGCCCAGCGCATCGCAGATGTGCTTACCGCAAAAAAAGTAGCCTACGAACAAAAAAGAATGTTCGGCGGCGACTGTTTCATGGTAGACGACAAAATGTGCATTGGCACTTACAAAAACGGCCTGATGGCCCGCATTGACCCAGCCGAAGAGGCCGAACTGACCAAACGCCCCGGCGCCAGCGGCATGATCCACGGCGGCAGACCCATGACCGGCTACCTGTTCATCGAAGCCGATGGTTTTGACCTGGACGCAAATCTGGCGTTTTGGGTGGATAAGTGTCTGGCGTTTAACCCGAAAGCGAAGTCGAGTAAGAAGAAGTAAGGGCAAAATTTGAGCCCCATAGAAATCAAAAACCAGCATGGTTTAAAATATTTTTAGCCCAATCTAAATTTATTTTAAAATACCCCCTATATTTGCATCAAACTTGTACCGATGCAAAGCCTAAAAGTCATTCCCATCGCCCTTGTTGCCTGCTTCCTTTTGGCGGCCTGCGAAAAAACAGCTCCACCAGCGCCGAACGACGCTGACTTGTTAGACGGCCCGATTGAAGGCCTGACTACGGATCAGCAAAAGCGCTTTTTAAACGGCGACATCGCATTCAACGACGAAGTATTTTCGGCGGCCACTGGCCTGGGTCCGGTGTTCGTCGCCACAAGTTGCGGAACCTGCCACGCCGGAGACGGAAAAGGCCACCCATTCACTTCCCTCACCCGCTTTGGCCAACGGGACGAAACAGGCAACCAGTTTCTCCACCTCGGCGGCCCTCAGCTCCAGCACCGGGCACTGCCTGGCTTTTCGCCCGAGCAACTGCCCACCGGGGCGACTTCCAGCACCTTACTGCCGCCCGCCAATACGGGACTGGGATTGTTGGAAATAATACCCGATGCCGCCCTGCTCGCCCTGGCCGACCCGGATGATGCAGACGGCGATGGCATCAGTGGCCGACCAAACTGGGTAAACCTGCCCAACTACCTCAATCCCCGTCCGGATGCCATTTCGCAGGACGGCAAATACATCGGCCGCTTTGGCAAAAAAGCTGCCGTTTATGACCTGTTGCAACAAACAGTCAATGCCTATAATCAGGACATCGGCATCACTTCCACATTCGAACCTTTTGATACCTATTCCGGCGAACCAATTGACCCCGAAGTGAGCAGCCAAACCATCCATGATGTAGTATTTTACCTGCGCACCCTAAAAGCCCCGATTCCCCGTGAGGTGGATCGGGAGGCCGTCAGCGCAGGGAAAATGCTGTTTGAACAAATCGGTTGCGCCAAATGCCATGTACCCGTGCTGACCACCGGCTCCTCTCCTATCGCGCCGCTGGCTTTCCGAGAGTTTTATCCTTACTCCGACCTGCTGCTGCACGACATGGGCCCAGAACTCGACGACGGCTACACCGAAGGTTCCGCCAAAACCTCCGAATGGCGCACCCCGCCTTTATGGGGTCTCGGGCTGTCCAAAAACTCGCAGGGCGGGCAATATTTCCTGCTCCACGACGGGCGGGCACACAGCATCGAAGCCGCAATTTTACTGCACGGTGGCGAAGGCAGCCAAAGCCGGGAAGCCTACGGGCAACTGACTCCTGCTGAAAAAAATCAACTCATCACCTTTTTAGAATCACTTTAATCCTATGAAAAAGCATACTTCACCCTCACTCGCAACCAGTTTCGTCATCTCTACCCTCTACTTTCTACTCTCTACCTTCTACTTTAATCTTATCCAATCATGAACCGAAGAGACTTTGTCGTTACCGGCAGCCAGGCCGGACTGGGGCTTTGCCTCGCGGCAGTGCTGGGCCAGGGTTGTGCCAGCGCCGCTTATTTCGCGCAAGCGACCGTGGAGGCAAACAAGGTCAGCGTGCGCAAATCGGAGTTTCAATACGTAAAAAAAGGCGAGGTAAAAACCCGCGACTACCTGCTGGTAAAACCCGAAGGTGCAGAATTCCCGGTTTGCCTGTTTAAAAAAGGCGATGGGTATACCGCCTGCCTGATGCGCTGCACCCACCAGGGCTGCGAAGTGGAAGTGCAGGGAGCGCGGTATGTATGTCCCTGCCACGGCAGCGAATTTGCCACCGATGGCGCCCTGCTCAACGGCCCCGCTGATCAACCACTCAAAACATTCAAAACGACACAAGATGAAACGAGTATTTATATCTGGCTTACTTAGTGGAGCTTTACTGTTGTGTTTCCAAACGGCACATGCCCAAACCGAAAACGGCTGGCTGCAGCGCGTTGAACCAGCCGCCGACTCTGTACCCAAAAAACTGAACATGGACGCCGTCTATGACCGCCCTTTCCTGCAATTGGGCAAAACGCCGGTTGCGCTTGGCGGTTACGTGGAAGCGAATACCGCCTGGTTTTCGGAAGACGGGATTTCGGAAGGGCTTTCTTTTCAATTGCCCCGGTTAACGATGTTCATTTCTTCAACCATCACCCGGCAAATCAAATTTTTGACCGAAATTGAATTTGAAGAAGGCGGGCGCGAAATCAACATTGAGTTTGCCGCTTTGGATATTCAATTCCACCCGGCGTTCAACCTGCGTGGTGGAATCCTGATGAACCCCATCGGCGCGTTCAACCAAAACCACGACGGCCCGAAATGGGATTTCATCTCCCGCCCGGTGTCAGCAACGCAAATGCTACCCGCCACCTGGTCGAATGCAGGGTTTGGTTTTTATGGCAAGTTCTATTCCGGCGCCTGGACCTTCGGCTACGAGGCTTACCTAAGCAATGGCTTTGACGACAGCATCATCAGCAATTCCGAAAACCGAACTTCTCTGCCGGCTGCCAAAGCCAACCCGGAGCGCTTCGAGGAGAGCTTCAACGGGCAGCCCCTCAGCACGGTCAAGCTCAGTGTCCGGCAACAAGACATTGGCGAAATCGGCTTCTCCTACATGGGTGGCGTTTTTAATCAATTTCAGGAAGATGGCCTGATCCTCGACCAAAAACGCAGCGTACACACCTGGGCCGTGGATTGGAATGCGACCATACCAAAGCTTGGCACCAAAATTACCGGCGAGTGGGCCTGGATAAACGTGGACGTTCCGGAAACCTTCAGCCAGCAGTTCGGCGACCAGCAATACGGCGGTTTTGTGGATTTTGTGCAGCCCGTTTTGCAAAGAAAAATTTTGGGTTGGGAAAAAGCGGTTTTCAGCATTGCCTGCCGATTAGAATACGTAGACTGGAATGTGGGCGCTTTCCGCGAAACCGGCGGTAACATTGCAGACGATTTTAAAGCGGTCGTACCGGGAGTGAGTTTTCGCCCAAGTGCGCAAACCGTATTGCGCCTGAACTACCGCTACCATTGGCAGCGGGATATTCTGGGCAACCCGCCCGCGCGGACGGCAGGATGGCAGTTTGGGGTGAGTTCTTATTTTTGATCAAGGCACTGCCGGTACTATCCGCTTCAACGTCAACGTCAGCGTCCTCGGCCCGCCGCCTTGAAAAAACGTCATTTTACCATATTTCAAATGCCCATCCACCGGCGGATCTGCATCCACAAAAATAATGCCGTCGGGTGTTGTCACATAAGCCCTCACCTGAACGCCGTCAAACAAGACAATGGGCATGGGCAGCCTGGTTTTGGGCTTGCCTTTGTCGGGCGTAAAATGACCAGCCACCTCGCCTTTTTCAATCCGCTCAAAATGGATAAAACCTTCCTGCACCGCTTCCGATCCTTCGCAGGCTTCAAAATGGTAATCGCCCAGCACGGAATCGGGCAGCATCGCAAAGGCCTGTTTATCATCGAAATAATCGGCTATGGCCATGGTCACCGTTTCAATATGCACCGGCGTATTGCCTGTATTCGACAACATGGAAACGATTAGGTTCTGCTCCGGGTACAACGCCAGCATAGCGCGAGCGCCGGTTTGGCTGCCGCTGTGAAAATCGTGGCGACGCCCTCGAATATCCTTGGACAGAAACCAGCCCAACCCGGCAGGATTCCAATTCCCGCTCAGGGACACGGTAGGTGTAAAAAGCGCCTTTTGGCCTTTGTCGGTGAAAAAAACTGCTGGTGGCCGCAGGTGTACACGCCCGAAATTCAGCAGATCGGTCACATTTGATAAGTAGCCGCCACCAGCCCACTTGTAAGAAGGGCGGGAGTTTTTCACGGGTTCCAGGTTGCCTTTTTTGTTGATTTGGTACGTCAGGGTCATGTTGGTGATGTTGCTGTCGGGGTGGTTGGGGATGGTATTGAACATGCCCAGCGGGGTAAAAACCTCCTTTTGCATCATCGTCAGGAAATTTTGGCCGCCGGCAACTTCCATCACGGCACTCAATAAGGTGAAGCCAAATGTGCTATACTGGAATTGGGTGCCCGGCGCAAAAGCCAGCGGGTCGCGGATGAAAATGGGCAACGCATCCCGGATGGTCGGGTAGTTTTTGAAATCAATCAGGCTTGTTTTAAAATCGGAGTCAATATAATGCCGAACGCCGGAAGTATGACCTGCCAATTGCCGGGCCGTGACCCCTGCAAAAGCCGGGGGCAAATCGGGCAGGTATTTCATAATGGTAGTATCCAAATCAATCCGATCTTCCTGATACAACCGTGCAAGGCCCGCTGCCGTCAGAATTTTAGACAAGCTCGCGATCCGGAACTTCTTCGACGGATCCATAAGGATGCGTTTCTCGACATCCGCATAGCCGTATCCCGCCTCCCACAAGATGCATTCGGGCTTGGCCACACCAGCCGTAATTCCGGCCACCTTGCTGGTCGTCCGGACGGCTTCCAGCAGGCGATTCGACAAGTTTATGGCTCGTTCTAAGCTGTAATACTGGATGCTATCTTGTGCAGACATGGTCGTAAAGAGCAAAAGCGCAGATAAAGCGCATAGGTACCTGAACATAGGGATTTATGATTTTCAAATTTGGGACGGGTGCATTGGGTTGTTTTTTTGACGTTTACTAAACTTTTAAAAGTTTAGTAAACGTTTCCTTTATAGTGACCGGGTGACTTTGAGTAACCCGGTCACTACAACCCTTCAATCGTCACACAAAAGTAGTGCTTATTCCAAACTTTCAGGCTGATAAAGTGATTGGGTGACTCCGAGCCACCCGGTCACTACAACCCTTCAAAAAGCCCGTAAACCCGATGATTTCCCTCCCTTACCCGAACACTGATATTTTTAATGAAAACTTTTTCTTTTTCCCGGTTCCAATAATAAACTTTCAGGGTCGCGTTTTCCATGGCGCTTCTTTTTTTAAAAAGGTGGGTAAGGCGCACCGCGGAGTAAATTTTTTGCCAGCGATCCATTGGCAGCGACGCATCCATCTGGGATTTTGGAACCACGCCGGCCCAGTTGATGATTTTTCCATCTACCGCAACTTCGCAAACCAAAACCCCGCAAGCATCGCAGCCGCCTTGCATTTCCAAACTGATTTCTATAAAATCATGCCTTGAACGCGTGACGGAGGTGAGCGGTACGGTCAGGGTTGGGCCCCACTCCAGCGTACTGTCCATCGCGTAATAAGTGCCTGTTGCAGGCACCTTTCCGACAAAGGCAGGATGGTAGTCCCAATGCGGCGTGGCGGCCTGACTGAAATCCGGTTTGCTGTAAAAATACGTGTTTTCGAGGTCGCGGTCTCCTTTGTTTTTGGAAAAAATAGCGTATTCGTACGTGAATCCGAATTCCCGGAAGTAAGTAATCGGATAAAATTCTTTGATGAGGGGCAGGAAGTCCGGCGGCACATTGCCCGTGATCAGGTAGTCGCTGTTCAGACGGGCAATCGTATCCCTGAACTGAACAGCACTGACGCCTGCGTTGAACAGAGAAAGGTAGTCCACACCGGGATTCATCGGGCGGAAATAGTGGTTGAGGTATTTAGGATTGTCATTAAAAACGACAGCGACTTCCCCAGGCTGCCGGTTTTTCAAAAAAGCCTGCGTCTGTATGGCAAATTGTTTGAATGGCTGTTTGTAAAATACCGTGTAGTGGTCACGCGTCCAGACCAAAGTGGCGATATTGACCAGCAGGATGGCCGCTGTGATTCCGATGGTTTTGAGTTTTACAGGCGCGGGCCGGTGAAACGAAAAAACGAGGAAAAGCAAGTATGGAAAAGAAAATATCAAAACCGGATGCTGCAAGACCGGCTTCACCCAGTGAGAATAGGAAAAGCCAATGGCGATGGGAAGCAGAAACCAGAGCAGCGCAATGATTTGGAATTTGTAAACCCGACCAATCGCACCTTTGGCACTGATTATGCCCAACACAAACAAGGCCGCCATCAACAGAAAAACCGCCAGGCTGTGGTGAAAAATGAAGGCGATGTGCTCCAGAAAAAAGGTATTTTCCTGCTTCCCGAGCCATTCCAAACCTTTGAGTTGGAGTTGTGCATAAAAAATGGGCAGATGCGGCAGGTACAAGATTAAAATCAGCACCCCCGAAAGCAGGTAGGGTTTGACTTGTTCTTTTTTAAGAAAAAACAACCCCGTAACGCCTACCATCGCTGCAAAAAGCAGGCTAAAATGATGGTTGTAGCAACAAAGGGCTGCGGCCACAATGAAGCCCGCCAGGTTGCCCCTGCTTTTTTCCGGGTTTCCAAACAAAAAATTGGTCCAGCACAACACCGTCAGCAGGCTAAAAAAAAGGCCACTGCTGTATGGCCGGGCGATCTGACTGAATAAAACCGGGAACTGCAAACTGGCCACAGCAGCTGCGACAAACAGCCCGGCAGTGTTGCCAAACCATTTTTTTGCGACCGCATAAGCGAGGTAAATTGCGCCGGTTCCAAACAACAAAAAAGGGAGTTTGAGCACGAGGTCTGAATGACCAAACAGCCCTGTCCAATAGTACATAAACGCCTGAATGCCTGCCGGGTGGCCATCTGGCTTGATGCCTTTTTCCACCAGTTCAGCGAAAGAACCGAACTGAAGCCGGTAAAACGCGCTCAGTTCATCGTGCATCAGGGGCATGTCCGCGAGGTTCCAAAAACGGAGCAGGGCGCCAACAAGCAGGATGGCAGCCAACAGGAATCGCTCGTTTTGGGTGGTGTCCGGACTTTGCATCATAAGATGGACAGGTTGTTGTTTTTTGCGCAAGCTAATGCGAGTTTTTCATTTTTCGACCATATTCGGGCATTCGTATAGGATGGTGTGGTGCTGTCGCCGTATCTTGAGCGCTGTTATTCATTATTAATCTATGCGACACGAACTTTTCCCAGCAGAAACAGCACTTCTCACAGCACGGGCAGTAGTGCGCCGCTTTCGCGAAGGCGACGGCGTAGCTTTGTATGAATTGATGGACAACAACCGAAGCTATTTGTCCGATTATTTCTCCCACGTGTTGCACGCGACGCCGGATAAAGAAACCGCAGAACAATACGTGCGCGAAAAAATGGCAGCCTGGTTGCTCCAGCAGGAATATTGTTTTGGAATTTGGGAAAACCGCAGCGCCCAACTTATCGGCCAGGTTCAATTAACCAGCATAGATTGGGGCATTCCCCGGGCCGAACTGAGTTTTTTCCTCGATCAGTCTTTCCAGGGCAAAGGCATGATGACCGAAGCGCTCCAGGCCGTCATCCGGTTTGCGTTCACTCAGCTTTTTATTGAAAAACTATCGCTGCCCACCTCTATGGAGAACTACGACATGCATCGCATCGCCCGCAAATGCGGGTTTCGCCGCGAAGGCGACCTGCGTTCGGAAATGCGCAAAGGTGGCGGCGATTACGTTGATGTGATGCTGTTTGGGTTGACCCGTACAGAATCCGGCCTATAGGTGTGATTGAAAAGAGCGCGATTCGTTTCATGATGTCTGGTTTTGAGTGATTGAAAAACAAAAATATGAGAATCTACCAACCCAATCTGAAAACACCCCCGTCTTAACAGAAAATTGTACCTCTTTTCTAACTTTAACCTGCATCACCATGAAAGTTTCCAAGTCCCTGTTACAAGCCATTGCCGTGGGCATTACCCTCAGCGCTACTTCTGCTGCTTGTTCCCTGTTCAAAGATGAAGACGGCCTCCACCTGCAAACGTGCGGAGAGGAATGCGACATTGACCACCGCGATGACGGCGGAACCGTTGATCCCGGTTATAACTGCCCCGGCTGCGGCATGGGATAGGGGCTTGCCCTTTGCTTCTTGCCTCTTGCCCTTTGCCCCTTGTCACAAGAATGAACAGCCACCCATGCCTCAACCATTCGCTGCTTTAGCCTGCAACCTCGACCGGAACATCCTGTTGACTTGCCTGCCTCTGTTTGAAGCGGAAAAAGTGGAGGCCGTGGAATGGTCGTTCGACACCTTGTTTCACTTTCGCGAAATACCGCCCTGGTTCACCGAATTGCTGCAAACCTTTAGTCAGGAAAACCGGCTGGTGGGCCACGGCGTCTTTTTTTCGCTTTTTTCGGGAAAGTGGTTAGATGCACAGCAAACCTGGCTCGATGAGTTAAAAAAGCTGTCAGATACGTATCGCTTCGACCACATCACCGAACATTTCGGGTTCATGACGGGCGCGGATTTCCACAACGGCGCTCCGATCAGTCTGCCATTCACACCTAAAACTTTAGCCATTGGCAGAGACCGCTTAGCGCGGATTTATGAAGCTTGCCAGTGCCCGGTGGGGTTGGAAAACTTAGCTTTTGCCTATTCGCTTGAAGAAGTTAAACGACACGGCGAATTCCTGGAACAATTGCTTTCGCCCATCAACGGATTCATCATTTTGGACCTGCACAACCTGTACTGCCAGCTCCATAATTTTGGACTGGAATTTGCAGACCTGATCCAGCTTTATCCGCTTGACCGGGTTCGGGAAATCCACATTTCGGGCGGCAGTTGGGAAGACTCGCCGCTGCGTCCGGGAAAAGCCATCCGCCGCGATACGCACGACGATTCGGTGCCACAGGAGGTTTTTCAGTTGCTGGAACAAGCCATTCCGCTTTGTCCCAATTTAAAATTCGTGGTGCTGGAGCAATTGGGAACCGGCCTCGACACCGCAGCGAGCCGGCTTGCTTTTCAACAGGATTTTGAGGCAATGTCCGGCATCATCCAGCAAAGCCGGAATGATTCAGAGGATCCCGCCAACGCTTTTTTGCCCCAGGCTCGACCCGATACCAGCCAGCCTCCACTGGAAAGCAATGAGTTGGAGCAACAACAGCGGGAATTGTCTCAAATTCTGGAAACTGCACCCAATTACGAAGCTGCAAAAAACAGGTTGGCCGCTTCCGATCTCGCCCATTCTGCCTGGAATATTGAATCCTGGGAACCTGCAATGTTGGAAACGGCCATGCGCATTTCGCAAAAGTGGAAACACGGGTTTCCGCAAACACAGGGATAAACAAAAATCTTCGGAAAATTAGGGCTACCTTTACCGCATGGAAATAGGTCAAACGCTGTCCAATCTGGGGATTCCGGCATTAAATACCATGCAGGAAACCGCCTTGCCCGCCATTCAAAACCATCCAAACGTCGTCTTATTGGCTCCTACAGGTTCGGGAAAAACCTTAGCTTTTCTGTTGCCGGTTTTGAGTCAGCTCAAAGCAGACAAGCCCGGTGTGCAATGCCTGATCTTGTCGCCTACCCGGGAATTGGCGATACAAATTGAACGGGTGTGGCAGAAAATGTCTACCGGTTTCAAGGTCAATGCCTGTTACGGCGGCCATGCGATGCAAACGGAAATCCAGAACCTGAGCCAGCCTCCTGCCTTGCTGATTGGCACTCCGGGCAGGATTGCAGACCATATCTACCGGAAAACGGTTGACGTCAAAGGGGTCAAAATCCTTGTGCTCGACGAGTTTGACAAATCGCTGTCCATGGGCTTTCAGGAGCAAATGACGGAGATCATCAAAAAGCTGCGTCGATTGGAAAAACGCGTCCTGGTTTCGGCGACCAATAAGCTGAATATTCCGGCATTCACGGGCATTACCCAACCGGAAGTGCTGGATTTTTACCAGGAG
>JALHRK010000205.1 GCA_022841505.1 Saprospiraceae bacterium
TGTTGAACAGGTCGTTCAGCGGCGGCACGGTTTTCATCATGCCCGACACAAAATTGGCGGTGGTGGTGTTGCCGTTTTCGTTGCCGTTGCCCGAATCCCACACCGTAATTTTGTCAATCTTGATGTTCTTCACCGCTTCAACCTGCGTTTTCACCAATTCCGGCAGTTTTTCAATGAGCAGCAACTGGAACGCTTTCGACGGATCGCCGCCTGCTGCTTCCACCACGCGCTGGTAACCGTCGGCCTGCTTGGTCAGGATTTCAAACAAACCCTTGGCTTCGGCTTCCATTTTTGCGAAAATGGCGTCGGCTTCGCCCTTGGCCTGTTCGCGGATTTTTTCCGCTTCAGCTTGCGCCTGGATGATGGCTTTCTGTTTTTCGATTTCTGCCGAAACGATGACATTCGCAATCTGGCTGGACCGTTCCCGCTCCGAACGCGCCAATTCGGCCTTCTGTTCTGCTAAATAAGCTTCCTCCAGCGCCCGGGCCTGCTGCACTTTTTCGGCAGTGGTGGCAATGCGCAGCGATTCCGCTTCTTTTTCGCGGCGGAGTGCATCAGAGTTCGCGATGGAAATTTTAGCCTCGTTTTCCCCCTGCACGGCAATGGCGTTCGCAGTGGCCGTTTTCACACGGGTATCGCGCTCTGCTTCGGCTTTACCGATTGCTTCTTCCTTCACCGCAGAAGCCATGCTCACTTCCCGGTCTTTGCGGGTCATGGCAATTTTTACGTCGCGGTCGCGGTGCGTTTCTGCAATCTGGGTATCGCGTTCGCGGTCGGCCAACGCTTTACCGGTTTCCCCGATTTTTTCCTGTTCCGCCACGCTGATTTTGGCTTCGTTGATGGCTTTTGCGGCAGCTTCTTTACCCAACGCTTCGATGTAGCCCGACTCGTCCTTGATGTCGGTTACGTTCACGTTGATGAGTTTCAGGCCGATTTTTTTCAATTCGGTGTCCACGTTTTTGGAGATGTTGTCCAAAAACTTGTCGCGGTCGGAGTTAATTTCTTCAATGGTCATGGTGGCAATGACGAGGCGCAACTGCCCGAACAGGATGTCTTTCGACAATTCCTGAATCTGATCAGGCGTCAGGCCCAGCAAGCGCTCGGCAGCATTGCCCATGCTGTCCGATTCGGTAGAAATGGCCACAGTAAACCGGCAGGGTACATCCACCCGGATGTTCTGGCGGCTGAGGGCATTGGTCAGGTTGGCTTCGATGGATAGGGGTTTTAAATCCAGAAAAGCGTAGTCCTGAATAACAGGCCACACAAAAACACCGCCACCATGGATGCACTTGGCCGAAGTGCCGCCGGTTCTACCATAAACGACTAAGATTTTGTCGGAGGGGCAGCGTTTGAAACGCGAAATCAGGGCCGAAAAGGTAATAACCGTTACGACCGCAATGACAACAATAAGAATGATGGGTTCCATATAAAAAGGTTTGGTTTTAGATTTTTTCTACCATTAAAAGGTTGTTGTCTACAACCGCCGTGACGCGCACCATGGCGCCGGTTTCGATCCGGTCGCCGGCAGTTACGGCGTCGAGTTCGTGTACTGAACCTTTCACGCTGACCTGGATGATGCCTTTTCCGCTTTTTGTAGCCGGAATGAACAGGTACACCTGCGCGGTAAGACCCACCGTGTCCGCAATGTTAAAAGAGTTGTCTTCGGCCAGTCCGTGCAGCAGAGAAATCAGGTAAGCAAACAGCGCCACCATGCCTACGCCGGCCATAACGGCAATGACCATCAGGACAACCTTGCTGGAAATAGTGCCGTAGAACGTAATGCCCGTCCAACTGAATCCCAGCAGAAAGTTGATGAGGTTGCGGAAAGAAAACAACTGGAACGGCCCGTCTCCACCGTGGCTGGCATCGCCGTGGAAGTCAGCACTCACGCCGTCGGCTGCGTCCATCCCGACAAAAGTCATGATGGTTTGAATCAAAAAAATCAAACTGCTGACGAGCGCGACCGACCAGAAGGCCTTCAGCGTGGGATCGAGGTTTTGAAAGAGTTCAAGCATGGTCCTATTATTAGTTTCGTTTGGTCAAAAACAAATGATGTGCGCGATTCCATGTACGCATGGGAACGCAGCATAAGCAACCCTTTTGTTATCCTTCAGGATACCGGCATTTTAGTCACGGCGGTGCGCCAGCGTTTGCAGACAAACCCTGGCGGTGTAAGGTGTTGTAGTCGGGCAATTGAAGCAAATCGTGCGATGAACAGTGGAGATCGAAACTCAAGGTTTCATGTTGCATGTGTTTGTTTGATGCCCCAATATTTGGGGAATTGCCCGCTGTTGCTTTCAATTTTCCGATGAACGGCGTCTTTTTTCAGTTAAACATATCTTAAAATAGGAATATTGTGAGGGATGGGATAAAAGTTTTGGGTCATGCGTGGTCGCCAGCTTCAGCTGGCAGACCTCATCGTTTCGGCGGAGCAATAAGACAGGTGCCAGGAATTTCCAATTACTCCGCCAACGACTTCAAATACAACTCCTCCACCTTCTTCCGCGCCCATGGAGTTTTCCGCAAAAACTTCAGACTGGACTGAATGCTGGGTTCGTTTTTGAAGCAATTGACGTCAATATAATACGCTAAGCCTTCCCAGCGGTAGACTTCCACCAGGTGCTCTAAGATCATTTGCAAGGTTTTGCCGTGCAGCGGATTGTTGGGTTGCTGTTCCATGATGCGGTAAAGTTAAGTGGGAGTGGGAAATAATTCCTAACTTCGCAAACATTCATTCGTAAGCAGTCCATACCTTCTCTACTATGTCTTTTTCCGAACTCGGGTTGTCGGCCCCTTTATTGGCAGCAGTTGCCAAAAACGAATACGCTGAGCCGTATCCGATTCAAATGGCTGCAATTCCTGCGATCCTGGCAGGCAAAGACGTGCTGGGCATCGCCCAAACCGGCTCGGGCAAAACCGCTGGGTTTGTGTTGCCGATTTTGCAGCAATTTCAAAAAAAGAAGGTTGCCAAAAACCGGTTCATTAAAGCGTTGATCCTGGTGCCGACCCGGGAATTGGCGGTGCAGGTGGGCGCGGTGTTTGCCGCGTTCAGCCTGGATTTGCCCCGCCCCGTTAAGACGCTTGCTGTATACGGCGGCGTGTCCATCAACCCGCAGATGATGCATTTGATCGGTGTTGAAATCCTTGTCGCCACCCCCGGACGCCTGCTGGATTTATTGGACAGCAAAGCGATGGATTTGTCGGAAGTGGACATCCTCGTACTGGATGAAGCGGATAAAATGCTCAACCTCGGGTTTAAGGAAGAAATGAACCGCATCCTGCAGTTATTGCCTCTGAAACGCCAGAATCTGTTGTTTTCAGCAACGCTTGGGAAAGATATTGATACGCTCAAAGAGATCATTTTGCACGATCCTGTGAAAATTGAAATCGAGCAGGAAGTTGAAAATCTGGATTTGATCAAGCTATCAGGCTACCGCGTAAGCGAAGACCGGAAAGGCCCGTTGTTGCGCTATTTGATCAAAGAAAATGACTGGAAGCAAGTGCTGGTTTTTACCTCCTCTATTCATAAAGCAGACGCCGTCGTTCATAAACTCAAAACGAACGGCATCAAAGCGCTGGCGTTGCACAGCCAAAAAAGCCAGGGCGCCAGAACCGAAGCGCTGCGGTATTTAAAATCGGGCGAAATCAATGTCCTAGTGGCCACAGACTTAGCGTCCCGTGGAATTGACATTCCGGCGTTACCCACAGTAATTAATTATGAATTGCCGCGCTCGCCCAAAGATTTCATCCACCGGATCGGCAGAACGGGGCGCGCCGGCGTTCCGGGAGAAGCAATTTCTTTCGTGAGCGCCGATGACGAACACCATTTCAGGGTGATCCAGAAAAAAACGGGAAGGTGGGTGGATATGATTGAGTCGGAGGGTTTTAATTTGAAGGGGTATTAGGTGTCTGTTTTTATAGTCCGATAGCTGCGTTCAAAAAACAACCTCCAACCTCTTGCAAAATCCAAATTTGTTCGATATATTTGTGTGTTCACTTTTTGTGATCAAAAAAATAACGCACAATGCTCGAAACCGATATCCTCCACACGGCTATCGAAAGCTTAGAAAAGCTGACCAAAGCAGACATCAGCCTTGCCAATGAAGAGGCTGCCAATCATTGGGATGCTGAACTCAACATCCGGGGAGGCGCCGCTATGGGCAAGTTCTTAGTCGAGGTCAAAAACAATGTTCTTCCTGCCATGCTGCCCCAACTCGCAAACAAGCTGGTAAAAGAAAACGGCTTGCTGGTAGCCCGTTATATTTCGACTCCTGCCCGGGAGTTGCTGGAGCAAAAGGACATTAATTATTTAGACATTGCCGGAAACTGTTTCATCCGGCATGAAAACGGCATTTTTTTCCACATCAAAGGCGAAAGTCTTCCTGAGGCATTCAAGGAAACCAAACACAAAGCGTTCAACAAGAATGGCATTAAACTCATTTATGCGCTGCTTTTGAAAGAAGGCCTGCTTAATGAACCTTACCGGGCAATGGCAGAAACGGCGGGCATCGCCAGTAGTACGGTCGGCAGCGTGCAGGAAGATCTTGCAGCTTATAAGTATGTAAGCCCATTGAATAAAACCCAAAAGTTGCTCGGCAACAAACAGGATTTACTCAGCAACTGGGTTACCGCTTTTAACCAAAAGCTGAAACCCAAATTGTTTCGGGGTAAATATCGCTTTGCCAATGGCGTTGAAAACTGGAAGGTGCTCGATTTGGGAAATACTGCATTCTGGAGCGGCGAGCCGGCGGCGGCTTTGCTGACAAATTACTTGCAACCGGGAGCCTGGACAATTTACACCAATGCAGACAGGAAAGCCTTAATTAAAGATTTTCAGTTGGTTCCGGACATGAAAGGAGGTAATATTGAGGTATATAGTATCTTCTGGAATGAACAAGACAATGTTTTTGTAAACAAAAGCTTAAAAATTGTTAACCCACTACTCATATATGCCGATTTGATTGGGGCCGGTAACGATCGGGATTTTGAAACAGCCAAAAAAATATATGAGCAACACCTCAAAAATATTGTGGAATAAGACGACATTTAAGATTTTCCATGCCACCGGAGACTGCTCCATGCATCTCTTTGCTTCGCATTCAAAAAACTCCACGCCAAAATCCGGCTGGTTTTATGTCCTTGCCCCATCGGAATGGTTTTTACGTCAAGGGTGCCCGCCTCTGCGAGGATGTGGTAGAGGCTTTTCAGGTTGTCTGCATTGGAAACTAAGGTAGAAAACCAAAAACACGACGTGGCGAATTGTTTGCTTTCGCCAATCATGTCGGTAATGAACGTTTTTTCGCCGCCTTCGCACCACAATTCACCGGCCTGGCCGCCAAAATTCCGGGTTGGCTGGGTGACTTTTTTCTTGTTTAAATGATTCAACTTCCGCAGCGTACTGGCCTGCGCAGCTTCCCAGGAATCGTGAAAAGGCGGATTGCAAATTGCGACGTCAATATATTCGTCTTTTTGAAGCACCCCCTGAAGGATGGCTTTCGGATTCGGCTGTAGCCGGCAAACCACCGCTTTTTTCAAAAAAGGATTGGATTCGATGATCTGGTTGGCGGATTCAAGGGCAATCGGATCTACGTCAGAGCCAATAAAGCTCCAGCCGTAGGTGGCGTTTCCAATGATCGGATACACGCAATTTGCGCCAACGCCAATATCTAAGCAATTGATCTTTTTTCCGGTGGGTATTTTTCCGTGATTAGAATCGGCCAATAAATCCGCAATATAATGCAGGTAATCGGCGCGCCCCGGAATAGGCGGGCATAAATAACCTGCCGGAATATCCCAGCTTTCGATTTTGTAATACTGCTTCAACAAGGCTTGATTCAGCGTTTTGACCGCCTCGGGGTTGGCAAAATCAATGGACTCGTCCTGAAAGCGATTCAAGTGTACGAAAGGCGTCAATGCCGGGAAACTTTCCGTCAATAATTTGAAATCATAGCGCTCCCGGTGCAGGTTGCGCGGGTGCAATTTTACTTTTTCTTCCGGGTGCTCTTTTTTTCTTTGCGGCATGAAAACTTTATTTATTCAAAGGCTGAATCAGCTCAAAAAACGCCTGTTTATAGGTGTCCGAAATAGGAATGTATGCGTCCCCGATATGGATGCGTTCTTTTTCAATCGAATCAATTTTGTCTACGGCAACCATAAAAGACTTGTGAACGCGGCAAATCATCGTCGGAGGAATTTCCTGTTCCAGTTCACTGAACGTTTGCAGCGTCATCAGGCGCTTGTCGCGCGTGTGGATGCGGCGGTAATTCCCCATGCCTTCGATGTACAGAATATCGTCTAAAAAAACCTTTTCCAAACGGTATTCAATTTTCACAAAGATAAACCGCTTTTCGGGGTTGGGTTCAGTTTTTGCAAAATGGGGCTGCACCCGCTCCACCGCCTGCACAAACCGCTCAAACGTGTAAGGTTTCAGCAGGTAATCGGCCACTTTCAGGTCAAAACCTTTGAGGGCGTATTCGTGGTAAGCGGTGGTGAGGATGACCTGGCAGGTCAGGGAAGCCGTTTCCAGCAGTTGAATTCCTGAAAGCGCGCCGAGGTGGATGTCCAAAAACAGCAGGTCCACTTTGTTCATTTTCAGGAACACGAGGGCATCCGTCGCATTGTCAAAATCAGCCAGCAAGTCCAGGAAGGGAAGCTTCCGGATATAGTCTTTGGCCCGTTCAGCTGCCAAAGGTTCGTCTTCCACGATGATGCAGGTTATTTTCATGTTGCCGCTATTTTCAAATCCACACAATAAACGCCATCCATATCCCGCACCGACAAGGTGTGTTTGTTGGGATAAAGCAATGACAATCGCTTGCTGATCAGGTTATTGCCTAAGCCGCTGAATTCATTTTGCTGGTTTCGCACGTCGGAAAGGTACTCGTTTTTACACTCAAAATAGACCACCTGGTCCTCCACGCGAACCTTGATTTGAATCGCATGGGCCGTTTTGATGCCTTCCGCATATTTGAACGCATTTTCAACAAATGGAATCAAAATCATAGGAGCGATCATCACCTGTGCCGCATTCCCTTCCAGCGCAAAATGGACAAAATCAGGATTGGCCGTTCTGATTTTTTGCAAGGCAATATACTTTTCCAGGTAGTTCCATTCCTTAAGCAGCGGGATTTGTTCGGTTTTGGTTTCGTACAGCATAAACCGCATAATGTCAGACAGTTTATTCAAATATGCGGAAGCCTTTGTGGCGTCTTTTGCAATCAACACATCAATGTTGTTTAGGGTGTTGAACAAAAAATGTGGATTAATTTGGGATTTCACTAAGGCCATTTCCATCTCAAAATTCTTTTGGGTCAGCGCCTCTTTGGCCAGGATGTCTTCGTACCAGGTAATAAAGCCTTTCAACAGCAGCCCCATTCCGCCATTGAGCAGCCCGATGATGGCCATGAATCCGGTTATTCCAATCACCGAGGATAAATTGTCATTAAAAATGCTTGGACCTACGCCGAGTGCTCCCAGCAGGGCAAGGGTAATTGAGCCCGTTAATCCGCTGCCAAGTGCTGCCAAAATGCCAAACAGGAACAGCAGGAAAATTTTTCGATGCCTTAAAAACCGGGTAAACAAAACCGAATAGAAGGTGTAAAAACCCAAAACAGCCGGGACGAGCGCAAAATCAGCAAGAAATAATTCTAATTTGAAATCTGAAAAAATGGGGCTCCTGTCAAGATTCGTTCCAATCTGGAAAAGCAGTAAAATAAAGACAAAAATGACGAATAAATACAGGATCCAGTATCCGGCATGGAGCAAGATGACGACCGATTTTTTCATGGATTAACCCTTTTCCTTTTTGGTGATGTACAGGACATAACTCAACAGGGTAAACAAAACAAAATAGCCCAAAGCCCAGAAATGAACATTGACGCTTTGCGGCCCCATACCGGCGACCTTTCTCAATTCAAAAAAATTATAGGGGCAATACGTGTATGGAATAAAATAGCCGTATTCCCATTCCAGGGCAATCAGCGACGCCACCATCAAGCCAATGCCGGCGCCGAGCGGAATCATAAAATTTTTGAATTGCAGGCTGATCAGGTACTGCAGCGCCACAATGGGCAAACAATCTACAAAAAACCAGGCACTTTTGGTGAGAAAAAATTCAAACGGGAAAGCCTCTTGGGGGTAGGCTACGCCATAAACCGCATGGGGCAGGAAACCTGCGACGATGATGCCGAGGTTGAACAGGATCAAAAACTGGAGCAACATCAACAAGATGACGGCAAGTTTGGAAAAAAAAATGGTGGTTAAATACTGCGGGGTGGTGTGCAGTTGCTTCCAGGTGTTGTTCCTGAATTCGAGCTGTGCGAGCAAAGTTGTTGCTAAAACGACACCCATTGGCAACAAAAACAGCGCCATCATTTGCCAGCATTTGCTGAAAAACGCTTCCCAAAAATCGGATGCGGCGCTATCGCCCGGAAGCCTGTCCGGATACAGAAGGCGGGCCGTCAGCATAATCAAAGGGATAAAAAAACCGCCCAGAATAACCAACCACGCGGCTAAGCTGCGCCGGGTTTTGAGCCATTCGCTCTGAAAACTATGGATGAATGAAGTGGTCATGTCAGTTGTTTGTAATGTTCATAAAAATGGTTTCCAAATCGTTGTCGCCCCGGGTAATGCCGTAGACGTCAATGCCTTCCGTGACTAAGCGCCGGGTGATGGCCGCCGTATCTTCGTTCGACAGCGCGGGTAGTTTCAGTTTGCCCTGCACGATGACCGCCGTTGGATGCTGGTCGGCCAGCATTTGCAGGGCCTGCTCCACGCGGTTGACCTCAAAAATCAGGGAGGCCACCTGCTGCTGGCGTTCCATCAGTTCGTCCAGACTGCCCTGGAAAACCATTTTGCCATGGTTGATGATGCCTACTTCCGTGACCAATTTTTCAATTTCACTGAGCAAGTGGCTGGAAATCAAAATGGTAATGCCGTATTCCTGATTCAGAATCTTTAACAGGGTGCGCATTTCGACAATGCCACCCGGATCGAGGCCGTTGGTCGGTTCATCCAAAATCAGCAAAGACGGTTCGTGCAGCAACGCCACGGCGATGGCTAAGCGTTGTTTCATGCCCAGCGAAAATTGGCCGGCTTTTTTGGCGCCGGTGTTCGACAAACCCACCAAATCCAGCACTTCCGCGATGCGTTTTTTGGGGCATTGGTACACCTTTTGCCAGACCAGCAGGTTTTCCGCTGCGTTTAACTGGCCATACAGCGAAGGGCTTTCGATGAGCGAACCGATTTGCCGCAACGCGGCTGCGCGGTGCTGCTCAAAAGGTTTTCCGAAAAGGCGGATGTCTCCCTGTTGTTTCCGGAGTAGCCCCAAAATCAGGCGCAGGGTGGTGGTTTTCCCCGCCCCGTTCGGCCCGAGGAACCCAAAAATGCTGCCCTCTTTGACCCGGAGGCTGATGTCGTCCAACACCCGTTCGCCTTTGGTGAAGTGGTGCGATAGGTTTAAGGCTTCGATTGAGTACATGTTGGTGATTTTTTGTTTGCGTTCGTTGCAAAGGAAGGGGGATTGGGGGAGGGGAGGAAATGTAATGGGTGAAAGCAAGTTATTTGAGGTTGAAATGGATGATTTGTCTGGTAAAGGAGGGATTTAGTTTTGTATGCCGATACTGGGCTCTTGCTTATTTTTGAACCTCGTTTGATATCAACAATTTTCAATATTCTCATTATCTTACGCCTGGTAAGCTGAATACATATTCCTGGAACATTCAAGCGATGTTCGGGAGCCGCCAAAATCTAATGCCCTTTTTATGAAAAACCATAGTGTCGAAAAATGGACTAGATCGGAAGAAGTTTTCATTGGCCGGGAAAGGGAAACCTCCGATTTTATGGAAAGCTTAGATAGCATCCTTGGCAAAAAAACCTCTTTGCTTCAATCCCTTTTCCCTTTTTTGAAAAAGAAACCAACCACCACAGAACGCCCAAAACCCCGGCTGTTTCTTTACTATGGCGAAGGCGGATTCGGCAAAAGCCATATGCTGCAAAAATGCCTGGAAATAGCAGAGGAGCGTCGGTTTAAGACCATCTTGCTCGATTGGGATGAATACTACGCACGTCGGAGTTCACTGCCCAATACCAGCGGCAAAATGATTACGGCCCTGTTTACGGTACTGACAGAACCAGAGCATGGTATTGCCCAATTTTTTGATGAGTACCTCCGGATTGAAAAAAAGCTGGAAGACATCGCCGACAAAGTGGAACGGGCCTGGAAAGACGACGCTTCCGGGTTGATAAAGCCCTTAGTTAAATTGGGTAGTACGGCCACAGGGCTTCCGATTCCTGATTTTGCACAGGATTTTGCCGCAAATACCCTGAATGAACTCGCCAAAGGAGGCCGACGGATGATAATTGACCACCTGCGGGACTCCAAAAAAATGAAAAGGGAAGACCTTGACCTTTATGAAAACAATGAAAAAGCGCTGACGGAGGCTTTGGTGAACGGCTTGGCCGCCGCTTCACAATTGCATCCTATCGTATTGGCCATTGACACCTACGAACAAGTAGACAGAGGCGCAGACACCGATGATTGGATGCGCAACGTCTTTCTGGATTTGGTGATCAAAAAAGCGCCAAAGGTTTGTATTGTCCTTGCAGGTCGTAACAACCACTTTCAGGAATACCGAAACCGCCTGCCAGACTGGTCTTTATACAACCGAAATTTTGATGACATCCTGCTCACCGACGACGAAATCAGAGCCTTTGCGGAGAAATACGAAGTTTCCTTGGTGGGTGAAGAAGCGCTGCTAATCCGGGCCGGCACGGCGGGAATTCCATTGGTGGTGAAAGACGTTTTGCGGCTGATCCGGGAAGGCAAGGACAAAAATCAGGTGTTGAAAGACTTAGATAACCATGCCGGAACGGTTGAATCCATCATTACTGAAATGGTGGATCGCTTTTTGAAGTACACCGAAGAAGGCGAGTGGAAAGCGGACCGCCTCCGGTGCTATCAGATGGTGATGCTTCGCCAATTTGACCCGGACTTGTTGCGGGAAGCTTGGAGGTTGAATCCGACAGAGTTTGCTGAAACGATGAAAGTATTGACCTCGCGTCATTCTTTTCTTAATCCTCGCACACACCAAATACACGACAAAGTCAAACAGTTTTTGCAAAAATACCTCATCAGCCAATACAGCCAACAAAC
>JALHRK010000206.1 GCA_022841505.1 Saprospiraceae bacterium
GCTTCCACCTTGGGGGTGAAAATCAGCTCGTGCTTGAGAGTCGCATCTTGAATGGTTGGGCGTGCAATGCCGGCAAAGGGGTCAAGAGGATTGGTCGTGCCAATGGCACGCGCGTAGATGAGCTCCTCAAGTCTGCGAAACTTGATTTCGACAATGATTTCGGAAGCAAGCGCTTCAGTGGCCAGCGCGTTCTCGTCATCCTTGGTCCACCACAGCCAGTCCAAATTGATTCTCAGCGGAAATGATCCAGCAGTCAAAAATCCCTGGTAGCTGTTGGCCACTGCGGTGTTGGAACGCAGCTTTTCGCCCGTCACACCGGAAAGTCCGGCGTTCTGGTTGCCGTTGTAGTGCTCCTTCGTGATGTCATGGTCCATCAACCGCTGGTAAAACTTCAGCGCTTCTCCGCGGTAAACATGCACGTCTTTGGACGAATACTTGACTTTCACTTCCTCAATCATGTTGGCTCCAAGATCGTCCACCCAAGCAGCGGTAACCACTCCAATTGCAGGAGTGACCGGAACATTGACCGTCAAGTCAACGTAAGTGCGCCCAACTCTTCCTCCTCGCTTGCGCAAAGGAAAACGGCAGATTTCACCCCAATTTGCGGGCTGGCCAATGAACTCAGTCTCGGCAGAGTCGTCAACGGCAAAAATGTTGTAGGCTTCGTAGGGAGTGGGCTCAAAAATTGAGACCTCCGTGGTGATCAGGGGCGCAATGCCTCCCTTGTTCGCGTTAATTCTTGCCGTGGGATCAGCCATCTTAAAAAATTGACCCTTTGACTCGGAAAAAAATTAATTTTTTCACATTAATTTGTTGTCCCGTAACGAAAACTTTGTCCCGGAGCGCGGTTGAAAAGATCAACACCGTAATGGCGCCGCATTCGGTTTTCGGGATCAGTGTCCGCTTCAAGGAGCGCTTCAGCTTGGCGAACTTGAGCGGGATTAGCCCAATTTGGCATCTCGTGCCAAGTGTCGAAACGCGCGACTCTGCTGGGATCAGACGGGTTGGCGAGGTCTTCGCTCAATGTCGCCGGAATCGGATTGCGTTTGTTCATTCTCAGTTGTCCTTGACGCGTGTCAAATGTCAACATGCTTTGCATGGTGTCAAACTTTGCGACTTCTGCGTGTTCCCAATTCAAATGGGCCAAATTGGCAGCTCGTTCCGTAGGCTTCAAAGACAAATCGAGATTCTGCGCCGCTCCCATGTTTTGCAAACGATTGTGAGATGACTGCCAAAACGCGGCACTTGCTCCCCAGGCTCCCATGTCAGCTTCTGCTTGATGAAAAAGACGAGTAGTTTCATCGACTGGCGTGTCTGCAACCCTTCTTGGTTTTTCAGCTCCGTGATTGGCAATTGCATAAGCAATACCTGCTGCCAAAGCAAGAGGCGCAAGTTGCCCAACTGACGCAACTGAGGCCATTGTCCAGAAAATAAAAATCAGTCTTTTTTTGGCCAAGAGATGGCTTTAAGAAAAATTGTTGGCATAGACGCTGGTTATGTCAATTTTGCTGTCTGTGGAATAGCAACAAATGAAGCTGCGCGCCCTTATTATTGGGTAAATGAGGCACTTTTCAAAGGAGAATTTTCAGAGGAAAAGCTTGTGCACGCTATTTTTGCCTGGATCAACCGTCCTGCAATCAAAGAGCTTTTGACGGAGGCAGATGAAATTATTCTGGAAAGACAAATGACGATGAAATATCAAGCCGTGAATCACTGTGTTCGGTTTCTTTACATGGCAAAAACAAGGGAAGTGCATCCTAACACGATTCGTGCGTTTTTTCGGTTGCCTGAAAAAAGGAGCGCGAAAAAAAAGGCAGCCGTGGATCTGGTGTCAAATCGCGCGATTTTGCCTGTAAAAAAAGGCAAAAAAGATGATCTTGCTGATGCTTATTTGTTAGCCTGGTATGGAGTGCTTGAACCTCGGCCTGTGAAAGATTTGGAACCTGAACAGAAAAAAAGGAAAGTTTTGGATTGCACGTGAAAATGCAAGGGCCTATTAAAAAACGCAAAGTTACAGAGGAAAAGATATGTTTTGACAAACTTTTGTTTGATCTCGTGTTTCCATGGCTTTTCTTTGGTCATTACTGTGATCGTTTTCTTGCTTTCCGAACGTTGCTGGCTTTAGCAGGCACGTGTCAGCAACTTCGCTACTTTCAGAACTTGCGCCGGTATGTGGCCTTTTTGGCGCCTCCGATTCTACGCGACCGGCTTTTGGAACACGGATTTCCTGTTCCGGCGCCAACTTCAAAATGGCTCCAAGCCTTGCAAAGTGAGCGGTTTGGCACAGGAAATGTGTTGTATTTGTGGGATGAAGCTCTTTGTGCCGTCAACCCGTTTGAAAGATCGTGGTTGAATGTGCCGTTTTACAGTCTGGGAAAAATTTGCGGTCCGGACGGCCGCACAAGCCTTGTTCACATGCCTGCTTCATTTGGGGAACTGTGTCTGTTCAGCTACTGTATTATGGAAGCAAAAAGTGCAGAGCTTGCTGGGTTTGACAAAATTTTTGTTCTTCCGTTGTGGAAAGCAAAAGAAACAGACACAATTCAAGTCGATGTGAAATTGAGAAAGAATTACGCTCAGCGGTTTTTGCTGGCAAAGCTTATGGACATGGGAACGACAGCGCCGATTGACAAAGAATTTGTCGCTGGGTCACTTAAAATGACTGCTTATTCTCTATTTCGAGAAATGTGTAACACAAACGGCAGAAAAGACAAGAAAAAACCGATAGAAAGACTGAAGGAGTTTGTTCAATGTTGGTATCCCATGTTGCGGCATTCAGTCGGACCTCAAGACGCTGAAAGACGGGCCTATGAATTTGAGATGTGGTTTAATGAAAATTAAAATATTTTTTTTCTGAGAGGGCCCAAAATGTCGCTCGCTCGAAAAGTGGAAAAATATGACAAGGAAGCCCGGTCGGGCATTTACACGTCCAAGGGACCGCAGGACCCAAGAAAAGGAGGAAACATGACGCTGCAATATCCTCGCCGCGGTTTCGAGGCCTTTGACCCCAAGGACGAGATGATGCGAGTCAAGATGGACCTCATTGCAAAAGGACAAAGCAGCGGAATGACAAAGTTCGGACTTGTGACGGTAACAGATGAAGATTTGCAATGGCTGGCCAAAAAGCGGGAGACGGAGGCCAAGTTCAATTTTGACAGATGGATTGGTGAAAACTTCAACACCAACGACGTTGTGACGAGACAGTGGCTGCAAGAGACCTATCCTGAATATCACGATGTCCGCGAACAAACTTTGGTCGATAGAGCAAAGTTTGCATTGCGCGTGCATTTGCTCATGATGCGCGGCCCAAAGAACCACAAGGACCTCGTGCTTTACTGGGGATTGCAGCAAGGATTGATCAAGCTTGACCGTGACTGGGACAAAATCGGAGCTGGTGTCGAACCATCAAAACTCGATGGCGCCGAAGAACAGAGACGCTTTCGAAACGGCCTCATGAATCCTTGGAGATACAAAAGCGACAAGCAGAGGGAATTCAACATGGCCGGCCCAAACAATCCGTTTTCGCCGGGAGCTGACATGTCTGGCGGAGGAGGAGGAATCCCTGGAGGATTTGGCATCAAACCTGTTGAAGGAAATGACCGATACAGTTCTTTTTACGACACGGTGTTGCAGGGTTCTCTTTTCGGAACAAATGAAGATGGTGCCATGGACGTGGGCCAATAAAAGTTGGGAATTCCAAATTTTTATTTCGATTTGAAAGGGTCAAATGTCAACTCCACTTGAACAAGCAACTGATGGAACACTTTCGCGATTGGATCACGCTATCCTTGATCCTGCTGAAGAGTTTTTTGATGCAATTGGGATGATGCAAGGAGAAACTGCGCCGTTGAAGCGCGCGGCGGTCGGGGCTGCCCTTGGCTACGCAATTGCTTACACCATGAAGCCGGGATTTGCTTTTGACCCTGTGACAGGAAAGCCGCTGCCCTGGAAGGTAACCGCCAAAGGAGACGAAACTTCAACTTGGTTTCCGGCGTGGGCGTTTTCGGTGCTGCCGGCATTTGTTTTTGGCGCCATGATTTGATTAAAATCAGTTTTTGTTTTAAAATGGAGGGTTCAACTGCCGAGGTTCAGACACCAAAGTTCAGTCTTGTGCTGGAAAGCCGGATGCGCACGTTTTTGCGCCGCGACAAGTTGTCGCACAAGAAAGGAAAGTCTCGGAAGTTGACGAAGGCCGATGAAGCGGAAATTGAGGAGGAGCTTCTCGTTTGTCGCTTTCAGCCGCAACAGATTCGAAAGCAAGCAATGGAGGAAGCTATTCATTTGATTCAACAGGAAGAAAAGAGGCGCCAAGAAGAATTCATGGCCAAGAGAGACGCACAGATCGCCGAAGTGAACGCTCTGAAGGAGGAGTCGAGAAAGGAAGCTGTTGCCGAGAAGGAGGGCGAAAATCTGGCTGCAAGTGTGGCCAAGATTACTGAATAAATTTATTTATTCATTGCTTTCGATAGTGGTCACAAAGAACCTCGGCCAGCGCCGCGCAGCGCTCGCGCTTGCTCTCGGAAACAGGCTTCAGGGTGCGAAGCAAAAACGCGTCGACTTCCTGCGCATACTCCACACAAAAAGTGTGATCGGGGCACTCATACTCGATCTCGTCGTTCACAATCGAGTCGTCCGACTTATCGGCGTCATCAGACTCACTGGTCGAATCTTGCGAGCCCAGGTCTCGAGCGCAAGCCTCAGCTTCGTCTTCCTCGTCTCGCGCCTTGTCGGCGAGCGTCTCAAGCTCAGGCATGTCCGGGTCAAACTCCTCCTCGGCCTCTGCAATCTTTTCAAGCTCTTCCTCTTGTTCGGAAACGTTAAGCGACTCGACGGACGCGATAAGAATTTCATCGGATTGCGACATTTCAAGTTGCTGTTCTTAATAGTGAATTTAGAAAAAACGACATTTGTCCAATGTCAATTTTTCTTTTGGTATTCCCAGGAGAAACAAAGATGGCAGAGAAGAAGAGTTTGATTAGCTCGTTTAAGAAGAAAGAATTTCAGAATCATCAAAATGTAGAGGACCGCGTTTGGGTGTTGACACCCCCAGCCGGGCAACTTTGCGGCTGGCGAAAAAGACAAGGCCTGACAATGCTCTTACCAGTTAACAGAGAGCTGATGATTTGGAAACAAATCTAACTCATAACAACACGCGAAAGGATGTTTTTTCTCTTTTGGCGGATCAAGAATTTATTCAAAGATGTCCGATACGATTCAGGTTGGATGTATGCGCTGCAAGCGATCGCGAGCTCAAAGAATCCAGAAGACTCTTGACGAGCTGATGCCCGTTGCTTTTGACAGACTGCAAAAAGAAGCAGCCAAGAACGGGATTGTCATCCCAGAGGAGTTTCATCTGAAAATGCAAAAGTGGTGCAAAAAGAACGGACTTTTGCCTGCTGACGATGTTCCGGTTGCTGAGGCGACGGTCCCTGAGTCAAATTGATGATCGTTTTTGAAACTTTTGTTGAGACGCAAATAAAAATGAAAGAACTTTTTGAAATGGAGGGACTCTGGACATCAACTTCTTTGTTTGCAACACAGTTCATCGGAAATGCGGCAACTGACTTGTTTTACGGTCAGGAAATTGCCGATCCTGGTCTTTTGCTGGCAAATGCGGCAGCTTCTGCTGTTGGTTCGCTCGTGACAGGCCAGGTCATGGCAGGAGGCTCAATTCTTTATTTCATGAACAGAGATGCCGCTGCGAACAAAGGCAAATTGAACCACACTGCCCAGGATTTGTATGAAGGAATCGGAGCAGCGTTGGTTGTCGGATCGGCGGCAAATGTGGCTGTCAGGCATCTGTTTTTTGGCGTTCCATTGCAGCCTGCTCTTGTTGCTGGTGCGGTTGGAGCTGGTTTAACTTGGCTGGTTTACGTGCAGCCAACAATGAACAAATTGCAGCCACGAAGAAATTAAATTCATTTGGAGCAGAGAACTTTGTAGCTGAATACTTCTTGATCCATTCCGCTTCGAATGCGTTTGATTGTCATGCACTTTTTGCCCATGCCTTTGAGCTTCTCCACGAGCTGCTCGGCTTGCCAGGCACCATTGACGTGATAAATGGTCTCCCATCCACTGTTTTCGTTGAGTTCCAGGAGATTCACGCGATTTTTTCCCTTTTTCACGACTTGGACAAATTGCTTGAACGGGAAGTCAGTTGAAAATTTTTCCTGCGAAAGAAAATCTGTTTCGGGCGATTTCAGCAGCGTCTTGGCGCGCTTTGTGTTTTGCAGCGCTTGCGACTTTTCTTTCTCTTCGTCGTCTGCGTTTTTTTTGCGCCTTTTTTTTCCTTCAGCCGGTTGTTCAGCAGCAACTTGCTCTTCGACTTTGTCAATAAGCTTGACATTTTCCACGTCGTAGAGTGTGTTCTGGGCCGTCCGAAACAAGCGGTATGAGTCAAGCAAAGCATTTCTCTGCTTAAGCACAGAAAAGTAGGCATTTTGGTAAGCCTCTGTGATATTTTCGAAGCAATAGAAAAGCGCAGGTTCCTCGTTCCGTAGATAAGTCATGAGACCGTCCCTGTTTCGGTCTTCGTCTGGAGTGCAGTGTAAAAAGTCGAAGTAGGCGCGATTGTCTACTTCTTCCAACGTGTCTCTCATAACTTCAAAATCCATGTTAGGGACACTGGAATCGACATTTGCAAGGGCAGGGTATTGCATTGGGACTTTTTTTGGCAAGAAACGACGTGAGAGGAAAAAAAAAAAAAAAAAAAAAAATTGCAACGATGGCTTCTCAGCCTGTCTTGGTCAGAGGAAGAGCTTACTTTGTCTGCGAATACACGGGCGCCCTCGTCCAACAAATGTATTTTGTTCCTTTTGGAAAAGACTTGAAGCAAAAAGAAAGATGTTTTGCTACCTTGCCGATTCTTCTTCGCGCCATCCTGGAAGAAGAAGGGGGCGTGTATACGGACAGATTCCAAAAGATCAAACACGACTGCGAAGTTTTTTTTGTTCAACCTGACATTCCTGTTCACCCGCCACTCCCGGTTGAGCGAACTCCGCTGAGTCCAAATGAGTTTCTCGAATACGCAGAAGAACTCGAACTCGGTCTATCATGGACTTTGGTCGAAAAAGCCGTCCCTGCAGAGAAGAAAAGAAAACCAAAAAAACTGAAAGTCGCAAATTAAATCGAGGGTCATGGATTTTGATCAAATGGTAGGAGATCGCACATGGCCAGTTCGCCCCAGTCCGTCAATGCACAACCAGCTGGAGCATCCTGAAAAGCCGATGTTTTATCAGCAGGATCACACTGGAACAGACCTTGTTCCGCGTCAGCGCGTGCTTGTTGTTGGAGGGGATACCACTGATTTCAAGAATACAAAGGAGCAAAGAAATGCTGATTTGGAAGATGCCGCCATGTGGCCTGTGAAGTCGTTTGAAGTTCAGTGCTACTCTCCTTACTTGGTGTCGGGGCTATTGTTTTTTTGGGTGATTCCGCAGTTCATGCCGCAACTTGGTCTGGGAGAGAATGTTCTTGCTGCTTACGGCGCAGGTGGCGTGACGTATTATCTAAAAAACAGCGGAGGCCCTCAAGTAAAAAAATCTTAATTTCCAAGACTGTCTTTTGCTGTCTGAAGCACTTCGAGTGGCGCGTCTCGCAGTTCGAACAAAAGCTTATGGCGCTGTCGCAACGTTCGTTCTTGCACGAGATTCGACGCAAGAGTTTCGGCGCAATCCACAGTTCCGACGGGAACGCGTAAGGTCACAATCTCAAAATTTGGATCGGTTGGATCAACGATTCGAGAGCAACTCATCTTTAAAGAAAATTTTAATTTTCCTTCTCCGGTTCTGGAAGTTTTTGCTTGGCTTCCATAAGAATTGAAATTGGAGCATTTCGGAGGTCAAGCAAAAGTTGTTCTCTGGTCTGGGCTTCTTTTTGCAAAATCAGTTGCGCCGCAAGTTGGTTAGCGCATTCGACTGTTCCTGCCGGCACCCGCAAGATCAAAATATCAAAAGAAGGGTCTTCGGGGTCAGGATTTCGAGAGCAACTCATTCCTTATTTTTTTATTAAGGGTCAATGAATCGGTTCACAACGGGTTTGGTGCAACAGTATCTGAATAATTTGGATGTTCCGCCACCTAGCGCAACTCCTGCCGGTCCTGCTGGAGGGGATTTGACCGGTTCATATCCCAATCCTGATCTTGTGGATATTGTTGTTGCCGGGTCTGTGGGCACTGACACGGAGGTCGGCCAAGTGACTTTTGATTCCAAAGGAAGAATTGTCAGCGCGTCCAATGTGCCAATAGCTTTTCCGCCTTCGACTCCTACTGGTTCGGCCGGTGGTGATTTAACCGGGACTTATCCAAATCCCACTTTGGCAGCAATTACAACTGCTGGCACTGCAGGGAATTCAACAAATGTCGCGCAAATCACACGTGACGCCAAAGGAAGAGTAACTGGGTTGCTGAGCGTGCCAATCGTTTTTCCTTTGTCAGTCACGCGATTTACCTGCACTGTGTCGCGAAACACTGCCACATCGTTTGCCATCAACGACATTATTAATTATCCTGTCATCATTTCAGATTCACAGGCCATGTATAATAATGGCACAGGGGGAACGGGTGGCACCGCGGGTGTAGTTTGTCCTGCTTTTGGCAGTTATCTGATTTGTTGTAATTGTTTATTCGGCACGTCGCTTGAAGTGATCGCGGTGCAAGTCAACGGTGTGGATATTTTGAGATTGAGTGGAAATGGAGCAACAGCCAGTTACAATGGAAGTATCGTTTATCCCGCTGCAACGGGGAATTTGATTAGGGTTCGCTGTGTTTCTGCTTTGACAACATCGGCAACACAGGCGGCATGGAGTTTGAGTGTAACAAGACTTGTTTAAATAAACATTCCCACTGATGGACTTGCACCATCATTTCTTGGGCCACAACCAAGCGTTCTTCTATTGAACTAAGTGAGAGAAACGGGGCCGCCATTACGCGCCTTAACCGGATTCAATGTGTAATCGGTAATTTGCGTGACGGCCCCTTACAGGCTTTTGCATCCAAAAAGGTGCTTTTAGAAACGGACCCTTAACCGTAGTTAAAGGCAAAAAGTCGATTTTTCTTTTGACCTCATCAAGAAAATTCATGTCGTCGCGATCGTCTGTGAAAGCCGCGCCAGAATATCGCCAAGGATGGTTTTCCGCGATTTCTCCTGCTGACTACAAAATTCAGCAAGCCAAAATTGACAAGGCTAGGAAATTTGAGCGCGAACGGCCTAGACAAGCAGGATTTTTGCTTCGAAGAGATTATTCTGAGCCGCTACCAGACGAGGAACTTGGAAATTTGAGTGAAATTTCTGCACGCTACAAAAGAAGTTTTGACGAAATGTCAAAAAAAGAGCAATGGGAAGGAGAAGAAGTGAAAAGTCGAATCAACGAAAATTTTCCTTCGATGACGAAGGAAATGCAGGCCTACGGAAATGACGCGCAATCTGGCGAAACTTCAAAAGCCTTTTTGGATTACCACTATTTGCTTTCTTATTATCAGACAGAATTGAACGAGGAAGATTATTATGCTGATCAGCGAGAAAAATGGGCTCAGAAAACCGCAAATCGGCCGGGACCCGGGTTTGTGCAAACCCGGTATGCAAATGCACTTCGTCAATTTGATCAGCGCATGGAAACGTATGATGGCGGCGATTACGAGTGGATGAATGAATCTGATGACGAAGATCACGATCGTCAAGGATTTATCTTTTAATAAATCTTGAAAATGGAGAGAAGGTTTACCGTTGAAGCAGAGATTGAAATTCTGAAGCACGATGTTTCAGTGCTTAAGGCTTTGTGTGCTGATCTACGCAAGACCATGAAAGCGCAGGATGACATGAAAGAGGAAGAGCGCGCAAAAAAAAACGAATTGGCGCGCAAAACAAAAACCGCTATGCAGCAAGAGATGGAATGCTGCGAAGCAACAGATTTTTCGAAGAAGCACGAATGGGTGAAGAAAACTCGTGATAAGTGGACTCGCATTGCACGTTGGCAGGAATGCGAGTTTTGTGGAGAGATAAAAATTGGTTCGGAGTTTGTGAACGGAGAGCCGCCAAAAAGATTACCTTGCGATGGACCTTGGCCGTGACATACCGTGACGTTAAATAAATTTTATGTCACGGGTGATTTTTTTGACTTTGACGTCACGGGTGGTGCCTAAGTATTTGCCGACTTGAAAAATGAGTCGAGTCCCAAAAATTTTTGTCAGCCAACGGCTCCTTTATATATGAGAGACGATTCGCGGGGGGTGCTTCTACCATATATAAAGTGAAGGTACTTGGCGGACTGGTCACGGGTCGTCATTGGTCAAAACGTAAAGGGTGGTCGTGGTATCATAAAACCAATTAACAGGCCACACTTCACCGTATTGCTCCAAATTGTATTTGGCAACATTTGTAGTTGCTTGGGTCACATTGTTTGTATCGTCTTCTCGCATTCTTGCATAAAACTTATCACGAAACTCCATTGCGCCCGCGCTTCCCCAGTTCATTGCGCGCCAAAACTAACGCCTATTAATAAAACCCGCTTTTACAAAAAGATGCACAATTCTGCCTTTGCAGGAATGCCGCTGATTCATCAACTTGAAATATCCAGTCACAAAAGTAAAGTCTTCCCATCGACCAATCCAATAAGGCAATCCACCATTAACAACCTTTGTCACTTCAACAGCAAACATCATTGCAGCCATTGCGCGCCAAAAAATTATTCATTAATAAATGAACGTGTCGTGCAACCACTGTTTTTTACTGCAAAACGCCCGTTCTTGCTGATTTTTACTACCCGTTTCATATAATTTTTGAACCCGTGCTCGCTGTGAAACCGCGCAAAGAGCATAGTGTTTCCTTTAACGGTTGCGTAAACATCCAAACAAGGCACCATTGCAGCCATTCTAATACATAAGCCCTTTCAACTCGTGAATAAAACAAAACATGCAATCAGAACACATAGTGCCCATTGTTGTGACTTTCAAGTAATCACGACCGTGCCAATTGCAATAAGCATGCATACAACACACACAAGTAATTAGCCCTTGATCTTTGCAAGAAGGCATTGCGCAATCAGCCCCGTCAAACACCACCTCCATTGCGCGCCAAATTTATTTTTTTAACAACGTCACTCTCAAAACTTCGCCCATCACGGTAAGCAAATGCGGTGAAAATTCGCGATTTG
>JALHRK010000207.1 GCA_022841505.1 Saprospiraceae bacterium
GTTTGAGTTGAAATAGAGCGTCCAGCCGGAAGCGGGGAAAGGCATTTTGCCTTTGTTGGTGAGGGTAAACGCAGCGGCGGTTTGGCGGGCGCTTTGGAAATCTTTGGTCAGCATTTCCCAGTTGATGTGTAAATCCTGGGTATTGAATTGCTTAGGTTTTTGGGCCGTTCCCACAAAGAAATTGCCCATCAGCAGCAGGGTGAGGATGAAAAGTCGGTGCATGTTTTTCGTTTTTTATTATCGCCAATTAAGGTACAAATACAATTTAGAGTTGCAATAAAAATCACTATAAACTTCCTGCTTTACGGATTTGGTCGGTCCCTAGCGAGCTTTTTGTGAGCGATTGTTTCCCGCAAAGAGTGTTTCCCGCAAAGTTCGCAAAGGTCTCGCAAAGTCCGCTAAGCCAGAGGCGTCACGCTTTGCGTACTTTGCGGAACCTTAGCGCCCTTTGCGGGAAATTTTAGACGCAAAAAATCCGTAAAAAAGATTGCTTGCAAAAAATCATCATTACTTATAATATTTACATCCGTTTATGCGTCTCATCCCTATTCCAATCACAAAATTTTAAACCAAATGGACAACCTGCAATTCCCGCTTGACTTCTCGTTCAGGATTTCAACACTTTCCAACGACTTCATTGCCAAAGATTCCCGAGGCGCCACGTTAGCCTTTGTGCGGCAAAAAATGCTGAAATTGGTTGACGAAGTGCAAGTCTTCAACAACGAAACCAAGTCTACCCTGAAGTACACCATCAAGGCCAACAAGTGGATTGATTTTTCGGCGACCTACACCTTCACCAACCAAATGGGCAAAGAAACCGGACGCATTGCCCGCAAGGGCTGGACTTCCCTCTGGAAAACGCACTATGAAATTTTTGACGGCAACCAGCAAGCCGACCTCGTGGTGCGCGAAGAAAACGCCTGGATCAAAATGGGCGACGCCATACTGAGCGAAATCCCGCTGGTGGGCCTGTTGACCGGCTATTTTTTCAACCCGTCCTACATCGTCAGTCGCCCGGGCGGCACCGAGGTGGTGCGCCTGAAAAAAGAGCCGTCGCTCCTGGGCCGGCAGTTTTCGGTCACCAAACTGAATGAATTTGAACCCGGCGAAGAAGAACGCATTGTGCTGGGGCTGATGATGATGATTTTGCTGGAAAGGAGAAGGGGGTAGAATAGCCCCCCAACCCCCGAAGGGGGAGGAACGAGTGGACAACGGCCTTTGGGATGGATTCCGGAAGGCCGTTGTTGGTTGGGATCACGAACGAGCCAGCCTTACGATGGTTCACAACTCCCCTCATAAATTTCCCGCCGCCCATTGCCTCCAAAAGCCTTAGGCGCTTATCTTTACCCATAAAACAAAAACCAAAACTAAAACCGCCATGTCCGAACTCGCACTCCAGCTCATCCGCGAAGCTAAAGCTACCCGCGCTACCCGATTGGATTTGGGGAATTGTGGGCTGGAGGAATTGCCGGAGGAGTTGTTTGAGTTGGTGTGGTTGGAGGAGTTGGTGTTGAAAAACGATAGGATACAAAACAAAGGCGAATTAAACCAAATCAAAACCCTTTCGCCTAAAATTCAACTCTTAGGAAATCTCAAAAAAATAGATTTGGCAGGAGGATTCAATGACAGTAGATCGCCCCTGAAAGACTTAAGCGTCTTAAAGGATTTGGGTCAATTGGTGCAATTAAATATAGCTAATACCCAAATCAGCGATTTGAGCTCTCTAGCAAAATTGAAAAAATTGAAAGGAATAAATATTTCCAATACTCAAGTTAGGGATTTGAACCCATTGGCGAGCTTAGAAAAATTAGAAGAACTATACATTTCCCATACTCAAGTTGACGATTTGGTACACTTGAGGGAGTTGATTAACTTGAATTCTCTTGACGTTTCCTTTACTCAAGTCAGCGATTTGAAACACTTGCAGAATTTGATCAACTTAAGTTCCCTTGACGTTTCCTTTACTCAAGTCAGCGATTTGAAACACTTGCAGAATTTGATCAACCTGAAAGAATTTAAGGCTTATGGCACCCTAATCAGTGATTTAAATCCCTTAGAAAAATTGATCAACTTGAAAGAACTTTT
Organism: Saprospiraceae bacterium; assembly: GCA_022841505.1. GTDB lineage: Bacteria > Bacteroidota > Bacteroidia > Chitinophagales > Saprospiraceae > JABWAJ01. Next base: position 2,086 of record JALHRK010000207.1, read on the forward strand.
CTTTTCCGATTCCCCAATCAGCGATCTAAGCCCATTGGCGAACTTGATCAACTTGAATTCGCTTGATGCTTCCTTGACCCAAATCAGCGATCTAAGTCATTTGTCTAGGTTGATCAACTTAAAAGAACTTTTCATTTTCTATGCATCTAAAATCACTGATCTGAGCCCTTTGTCTAACTTGACCAACCTGGAAAAACTTTTCGTTTTCGATACCCAAGTCAGCGATCTGAGCCCATTAAAGGGCTTAGGGAATTTGAAAGTATTGGATGTTAAGGATAATCCAATACCTTACATTCCCAAAGAGATATGTAATCAGCACAACTGTGCCCAATCCCTCCAAGCCTACTGGCAAGAACTTGACCATTCCCAAAAAACAACCAACAACCAACTCAAAATCATGTTTTTGGGGAATGGCTGCACTGGCAAAACCACCCTGTTGCATTGGTTTATAGACAATGCCTTCAAAGACATCGGGCTGGAATGGCGTACGCACGGCGTCTTCATCCAGCCCTGGCTACTCGACGACGGTAAGATTTTGGCCAATTTTTGGGATTTTGGCGGCCAGGAAGTCTACCACGCCACGCACCGCTTGTTTTTGGGCAGGCGTACGCTTTACCTACTGGTTTGGGCCAGCGAAACGCCGGAGGGGGAAGAAGAAATGCGGCATCCCCCGCAGTACTGGCTCGATATGATCGCCGATATTGCCGATCAACGCGAGCGCAGTCGGGTGATCATCGTCCAGAATCAGTTTGAAGGGCAAGCGGTGCAAAATGTGCTGAGCAATGAAGCCTTAGCGGAATATGCAGCACGCGGCTTGGACATTACCCTGTTGAACCTTGACGCCAAAGCGGGGAAAGGCGTCAAAACCTTTAAGGCTCAGGTGGAAGAAGCCGCGGGCCATCTGCTCGAAACCTATGTGGAAGAATTGCCGGAAACCTGGGTCAACATTCGCAAAGCCGTTGCCGAACGCCGGGAAGCCAAGGAAAAAACCTTGAGTTGGCCGGATTTTGTAAACATTTGCCAGGAATGCGGGCTAACCACGGATCCATCCATAACCCTCGGTTATTTGCACCGCGCAGGCGAGGTGTTTTATTACCCAAATCAATTTGACAACCAAATCATCCTCGACCAGCAATGGGCACTCAAAGCGGTGTACGCCATTCTGAAGCGCGATAAAATCGAACGGTATCAAGGCATTTTCCATGTGGAAGATTTGATTGAAATCTGGCAATCGGAAAATCCCGATTTGACGCCCGAAGAAGCGCAGATTTTTCTCAATTTTATGCTGGGCAATAAAACGGTGTTTTTTACGGAAGGCGATTCTCGGAACCGAGGCGAAAACCCGGAATTTGTCGTGCCGCAACTGCTGTCTGAGCAGAAGCCTAAAATGTGGCGCGTTTGGGAAAACATGCCCGACAAAATCAGCCACCGCATCCAATACGCTTTTTTGCACCAGGACATCATCGAGCGGTTCATCGTACAAACCGCTCACCTGAGCAAAGACAAAGATTACTGGCGCAACGGACTTTTTATTGACCACCAAAATGCCCAGGCCGTTGTAGAAGTTATTTCGGAAGGGAAAGACAAGTACATTGGCATTAGTTGTGCCGGCGCAGGAAAAGAGCAATTATTGCAAACCATCCGCGAAGAATTCCATAAAATCCGTACTTTGGACAAGGCAACCGAAACGTACCTGGTTCAGGGCGCCTGGCAGCCTTTTTTAGAAAAATCCCCGATGCGCACGGACGCAGCAGGCGGATTCCCGGAAACAGCCAAGCCAGCCTTCAATCCCGAAGATATAGTATTAAAAATTTACCACCTATTAGCTAAAGATACCAACAACATGGTCACTGTTTTACTGAAAGCGCATTTGGAAAAATTGGTTTTTGAAGCCAATCAAAAAGACGCACTCACTATTTTATACGATTGGGCAAAAGAACATGACCGCAGCCTGAATCAGGAAGTCATTATGCTGAATGCCCGTTTTGCAGGGCTGCAAAGAGAAACCAACATGGGCCTCCTCGACCAAAAGGATGCTAAAGTTGCCTTAGCGCAGATCACCAGTTCGCTGAATTATTTGATTGAAAAATTGCCGGATAACGCGATGATCGAGGTGGAAGAAGGCTCGAGTGCCAAAAAAGAGGCCAAGCCGGAGCCCGTATCCGGACAACTCAAAATCCTCATGCTCACGGCCAACCCGGCAGGAACCACCAAACTAAACTTAGACAAAGAGTACGCGCGCATTGCAGAAAAAATTCAACACAAAAAAGACGCGTTTGACCTGACCGTCCAACGAGCCGTTGACAAAACAGCGTTTAGAGAGACGACGGAACTGGTGAGGCCACATGTCTTACATTTTGCCGGTCACGGGGAAGAAGGCGGCGAATATGGCGGTATTATTGTGCAAAATGAAGACCGGAATGAGCAGGCCATGATTACCCCAGATGGGTTGGATGCTTTATTCGATTACTTCAAAGGGGAAGGCATTGACCTTAAAGCGGTTGTTTTAAATGCCTGTTATTCACAGGAACAAGCCGAAGCCATCGCTAAGCATGTACCCTACGTCATCGGCACAACCGTTGAAATCGGAGACGAATTGGCCACTGCTTTCAGTGTTGGATTTTACTTTAAATTGGTGGAATCCGACTGCAATATTGAGCAGGCTTTTAAATCGGGTAGGGTAGCGGCTCAAATGGAAGGCGCAAAAAAATCGCATTTTGTCCTCTTTAAAAATGGCGAAAGACTTGATTTGTAATTGGTACGTTCTTAATGTGAAAAGCATTGAATTTCAATGAAAATCGTTTTTTACCACATGATTTTTTTACCACATAGCGCACATAGAGGTTTTCACATAGAACACATAGTTCTGATGCACTCCGGGAACAGCTCCTATTATGATCTATTGTGAAAACCCCTATGTGATCTACTGTGAAAACAACTATGTGCCCTATGTGGTAAAAAAAAAACTAAGTGGTAAAAAAACTTAAATCCAAACTATGAAACTCATCCTTATCCACGGGCGCGCCCAGGAAGATTACGACGAAACCGCGCTGAAAGAAGCCTGGGTCAAATCCCTGAACAAAGGGCTGGAAAAAGCAAAGTTGACGTTGCCCGAGGCGGTGACCATTGAATTTCCGTATTACGGCAAATTGCTCAAAAGCCTGGTAGACCAGGCAAACGCCAAGTCCATGCGCGACGGCGGCGGCACCCGGGGAATGGCCCCGAGGGCCAATGAATCGGCGGAGATCGAGTTTTTTGAGTCGTTCCTGGGGGAAATTGCGACGAATGCCGCCGACACCAAAACCGAAAAAGCCGAACTGGAAGCCCTTCAGGCGAAAACCCGGGGCATCACCAACTGGGAGATCACCCAAAAACTGCTGGCTTATTTGGACAAAAAAGACACGCTCGGGGATTGGACCCTCAAAAATTTCACCCGCGACGTGTTCATGTACCTCACCACCAAAAGCATCAAAAGGCAGGTCAACGAGCGGGTACAGAAGAGCTTCGACCCGGAACCCTGCGTTGTTGTGGGGCATTCTTTAGGCTCCATCGTGAGCTATTTAGTGCTAAAGAATAATCCCCAGCTCCACATCAAAAAGTTCATCACCGTGGGTTCGCCGCTGGGCCTGACCTCGGTTCGGAAATATTTAGAGCTCCCGCTGGGCATGCCCGAATCCGTCAAAAACGGCTGGTTCAATGCGTACGACGAACGGGATGTCGTCGCCCTGAATCCTTTGGATCAAGTGCATTTCAACATCAAGCCGGCTGTGGACAACAAAAACGACGTGAAGAACCATACCAAAAACCGGCATGGGATTGAAGGGTATCTGGAAGATGCGGAGGTGGCTAAGCAGATTTATGATGCGTTGACTTCGTAGTGGTTATTGGTCAGAAACGGTTGTTCGTTGTCTGTTGTTCGTTGTTCGTTCTGTTCCCACATTTTCAAATCATCAAATCTTCAAAACTTGTCCCGTCCAAGCGGGGTCATCAAATCCTTTTTCTTGTTATTGGTCGGTACTGGGAAGTCTGTGTTCCTTTTCGGGCAACATGGAATAGCCTAAAAACGAAAAAGGCCAGCGTGTAAAACGCTGACCTTTTTTTGTAGACCCGCAAGGATTCGAACCTAGACAAGCAGAACCAAAATCTGATGTGCTACCATTACACTACGGGTCTTTATAGCAACTAATTTGCTACTGCCGTTTAAAGCGCTGCAAATTTACAACAAAAGACAAAATCTAAAAGGTTCCGGTGAAAAAAAATTAACGGAGTAGCTGATTTTTTTCACACACCAACGCTAAACGTAGTAAAAAAGGTAGTAAACATGGGATGCTCCCAGTTTTTTAAGGCTGGTCCTGTAGGAACCTAATGCCGGTAGCTCTAATAGTCGTCCGACATTTTATCTTCATCGCTGAAGGTGTCGAAGTCAATGTCGTCGCTTTCAGCGATGTCGTCTTCTTCTTTGTCGTAGTCAAAATCAATATCGTTGAACTCGCGATCGAATTCGATGTCATCTTCCTCTTTCACCGCGGATTTGGCGGCTGCCGGATTCACAGATGATTTTTTGATCACCTTGGTAATGATTTTCGGTGTGGCCGGCGCAGGCGCTTCGGATTCCGCTTTTTGGATATAAGGCGTTTTGTTGATTTTGGTCACCGTCTTTTCATCCGATTGCTTTTGCTCCTCGTTTTTCGCGAGCACGCTTTTGGTGGTGGTGGGGACGGCCAGCAGGCGGCGTTTGTCAATCAGTTCGCCAGTAACGATGCAAATCCCGTAGGTCTTGTTTTTGATCCTGACGAGTGCGTTCTCCAAATCCTGGATATACTTTCGCTGGCGGATGGCCATCGTATTGAGCATTTCAACTTCGTTGTTGATGCTGCTGTCATCCATCCAGTCGCCACCGTGTTCATCGCCTGTGTTTTCAGTGATTTCCCAGATTTGCTCCTGGAGCTTTTGGAGTTGCTCGCGTGAATTGTCCAACTTCGTTGTGACAAGAGTCTTGAATTCCGCCAGTTCTTCGTCGGGGTATCTAGCCGTTCCGGATATTTCAGACATGGCAAGTCTTGTTTTGTTGTAAATTAATGTAATGAAAAAATGGCAACCCATTCCCAAACGAATTGATTGCGTTTGGCAACAGGCGCCAAATTTTAGCGCGAAATTAGTTATTTTTTATTCTCCGCTACCAAGATTTTTTTTTAATGAAAGATCAGGCACCACGGATTGGGAGCCGCACGCCGGGAATTTGCCCGACGTACGTACCACTTAACAAGCAAGCGCTTAGAATTGAAACAAACTACCCAGGCGTTGCAGCAGCGGTTTGCGTCTGCTCGGCTTTTCAGCGTTGTCCTTCTGTTCGTTGTCGGCAAAAGGCTTGGCTTGAGGCAGGTCTTTCAATTGCCCTTCGGCATTGAGGGCAACGTACGGTTGCATTTCTTCCCCGCAGAACTCTTCGAAACCTTCGGAGAAATTCTGCTCTTTCGTTCTTTTTAAGGCAGGCATTAGGAATTATGTATTTGGATGTTCAAGAAATATAGTGTTCAACTGTTGCAATGTAATGAAAATTTCAATAACTTCTGAAAAAAAAGACAGCTTTTAACGGCGTCTTAACAAGATAAATGCATTTTCTTCAGAAAGCTTTTTAAAATAACGCAAAAAACGAAAAAAGGGCTGCCTGAAACGCCGAAAATCTGACATATTTTTTTTCACAAAAGTCTGATTCCCAAAAACTCAATGCCGCCACGGTTAGTCTTGCTGCGCAAAGTCGCGTACCTTATTTATAGACGCTGGTAAACAACGCATGGATACAGATTTCTGTTTCTTATTTGCACATTTTTTTTTAATCTTTTTACGCAGCGCGAATCGCTCATTTTCTGAACGTTATGATCGGACAGACCGGGAGAAAGCGTTTGGTGCCTGTAAATCGAACGTTAAATCTTGAAATTGGGTGCATTCTGTGGGCTTTGCCGGAATAACTTTGGGCAAAATAAAAACACTACCTGCATGAGCGATGCCATCCCCCAATCGAAAACCATGGCCAAAATGGTCCAGCCCGGAGAGTTTGAAGCGTTGAACCACTGGTATCCCAGGGCGCTCAACGCCACCATTCACCCGATGGTGAATTTTTTCCTTTTTCTGGGGCAGGAACGCATCATCAGCCGCTATTGTCATTTGCACCCGACCGTTGATGGCGACGCTTTGCGCGAAATCCTCAATTACCGCTGCAAATATTTCCTCTGGGCCGGCGCCGATTTGCTGAATGTGACCTCCGCCGGGGGCAAACGCCAGATGGTGGTCATTGAAAACAATTCCTGTCCTTCCGGCCAAAAATCCATGCCCTGGGTGGAAGACAGTCAGGAACAGGGCAGCTACCGCTGGCTGGTGGAACGTTCTTTCAAGCCTTTTGCCGGAAAAAACAAGCGCTCGGCCATACCCGGCGCGCTCGCGGTGATCTACGATAAAAACCCGATGGAAGCCTCGGGGTATGCCGCCGTCATTGCGGATGTGATGAAAGAGCCGGTCTATTATGCCGATTTTTATGAAAACGACAAAGATCCCGCTGTGCGGTTTGAAGACGGGATCATGTACGTCCGCGACGAAAAGGAACAATGGCATCCGATTCGTGCGGCATTTCGCTACCTGACCCAGCGCCCCTGGAACCGCCTGCCGCTGCACAGTAAAACCCGGATTTTTAATCCTATTATTGCCTGTCTGGCCGGTGGCCGTAACAAAATGGTTGCCGCCAAGGCGTACGATATTTTTAATGCAGAACTGGCAGAAAGCGGACTGAAAATCAACGTACCGGAAACCATCTGGGACGTGAGCAAAAACGAAGTGCCGCTGTGGGTGAAAAAGATGGGTGGGCATGCAGTGGTGAAAGTGCCTTACAGCAATGCGGGGCAAGGCGTTTACACCATTGTGAGCAAAGAAGAATTGGACGCTTTTATGAGCCTGGATTTTCCTTACGACCGCTTCATCGTGCAGAGTCTGGTGGGCAACTACCACTGGAGTTCTGCCGGCCCAAAAGGGAAATTGTACCACGTGGGCACGATTCCCAACTCGAAAGGAAAAACTTACGTCGCCGACCTGCGCATGATGGTCAGTTCCAGCGAACAGGGTATTCGCCCGCTTTGCGTGTATGCCCGCCGCGCGAAAAAACCGCTGGAAGACCGGATAGAAGACGGGGTGCAGTCGTGGGACATGCTGGGCACCAACCTGTCGTTCAAAAATCCGGACGGCTCCTGGGGCAGCGATACGGACCGCTTAGTGTTGATGGACCGCCGCGATTTCAACAAACTCGGCATCGGCCTCGACGACCTCATCGAAGCCTATATTCAAACCGTGCTTTCCATGGTGGCCATTGACCAAATGGCGCAGACGCTGATGAACAAACAGGGCAAATTCCGGATGCGGCTATTCCAGTCGCTGAATAATGACGATGCGTTGATTTCGGAGATTATGCGGTGAATCTTTTTAAGTAGGCAAATTGGCAAGCAGGCAAATTGGCAAGTTTGCCCACTGCCAATTTGCCAATTTGCACTTTATACATTTGCCCCTTCCCCAAAATCTGTATCTTTGAACATCCAAACCTGACAAGCACGAAAAAATGAACCAACCGCCGTTAATGCCGGGTGTGGAAGCACCCGTCGTACAGGAATTGAATTTAGAAGCTATTGGGCCGGGAACCATTGCCCGGCTTTGGGTACAGGTAATTTCAGATGGATTAGGTCAACCGATTTGTATCCCGGTAATTATTGCAAAAGGCGCCAGACCGGGTAAAACCCTGGGCTTGACGGCCGCCCTGCACGGCAATGAACTCAATGGCATTCCCATCATCCAGCGATTGTTCCGCCAACTCGATCCTTTGCGGCTTTCTGGCACAATCATTGGCATTCCGGTTGTGAATGCGCCGTCGTTTATCCAGCAGGAGCGCTTTTATTTAGATGGCCGGGACCTTAACCACCTCATGCCCGGGCGCCCCAACGGCAGCGCCAGCGAGGTCTATGCCTACAATGTTTTCAACAGTTTTGTTGGTCATTTGGACTATTTGATTGATTTGCACACGGCAAGTACCGGCAGGATCAACAGCTTTTACGTCCGCGCAGACATGAACAACCCGGAAACCCGACAAGCAGCGCTGTTGCAAAACCCCCAGATTATTGTACACAACCCACCTTCCGACGGCACCCTTCGCGGGGCAGCTACTGCGCGTGGGGTGCACTCCATTACGCTGGAATTGGGCGATCCCAGCGTTTTTCAAAAAAACCTGATCAGCGCAGGGCTGGCCGGCATCCAAAACCTGATGATCCATTTAGGGATGACAGAGGGCGTCCTCGTTCCGCCGTCGCACCAGCCGGTTTTGTGCCGGAAATCCTATTGGCTTTACGCCGACGAAGGCGGAATCCTCACCGTGCGCCCAAATCTGACCGAATTCCTGGAAAAAGGACAGCGGATTGCTTCGGTTCGCAATATTTTCGGCGATTTAATAAAGACTTACGATGCGCCGGAAGCTGGCATTGTGATCGGAAAAAGCGTCAATCCGGTGAACCACAGCGGGGGAAGGATTTTGCATTTGGGAGAGGTGTAGGTCAGTTGGCAGTCTTTCAGTTGGCAGTTGGCAGGAGAGGAGTTGGCAGTTTTGGTTGTGGAAATTTGGGAAAGTAAACTATTTATCGAGTTGGCAGACGGCCATAAATACAATTGGCAGTTTCGGGTCAAGACGACTCAAAACTGCCAACTGAAGAAGAATTGATAGCTTCAATATAATAATTGCCAGATTGTCAATTGTTTAGTGATAGCATTTTGCAATCTAACACGGACTGCCAACTGTTTTCCTGCCAACTGCCAACTGTATAGTCGGTAACCAACATTTTGAAAGCTAAACTTGACTGCCAAGTGCTTTCCTGCCAACTGCCAACTTTTTTTTCTACTGAAGCACCGCTTCTTTCTCCTCAATCATCTTGCGGATGTTGATCAGCGCGTAGCGCATACGGCCCAGTGCAGTATTGATGCTGACCCGGGTGAGCT
>JALHRK010000208.1 GCA_022841505.1 Saprospiraceae bacterium
GGCGAAAGCGGGGATGGGAAGGGTGAAGTGATTTGAAGATGAGTTAATTTGAAGATTTGAAGATTGGGGGGGCCACTTTTTGGGAAATGTTTTGAAGATTGGAAGGTTGGTGATTTGGCAATTGGCAGAATCGTTATGTAGCTATTGAAAAATCTGTATTTTTAGGGATTGATCTTTGTTAAGAAACAGTTAATGAACCTTTGGAGAAGTGAACTTATTAAGAGCGGATGAATGTACTGAATGAAATAAAAAAAACAAAAAGTGTTTATTCTATAAAACAAATTGTATTTTTGTGACAAACCCTGGAGTAAACAAACCACCAAATGTGGTTATCCTGTATCATGAAAAAGATGAATCCATCAAGGAAAATGTGGTAAAACATCTTGCATTGCTTTCACAAAAGCAGGTTATTGACTTATGGATTAAAAGCGAGATCAATGCAGGTGGAGAACACGAGAAAATGATTGTTGAAAAAATTGGTAGTGCAGATTTAGTGCTTTGCTTGGTAAGTTCGGATTTGATGGCTTGTGAAAAAATCAAACTGCTTGAATTAGATCCCGTATTAACCAGAGCAGCAGATGAAAGATGCATTATAATTCCGGTCATGGCAAGGCACTACCATTTAGGAGACCACCCTATATCAAAATATAAAACATTACCTCAAATTGATAAACCATTGAATCATAAAGACTGGCAAGGAGATGATTTCCCTTACAAGGAAATCGCCAGAGCAGTAGAAGATTTTGCTTTTAAGTTTTTACGAGATAAGGAAACACTGGAAAAAACAAACAAGGATATGCTAAACCCTGAATTTAGGGGCATTGAGAAACGATTGTCACAACCAGAATACCTTTTAGCCATGCAAGATTTGAATTTACCTGAAAATTTGGGCAAACCCGTGACCTACATCTTCCTAACAGAAGAATTGCATCATATAGAGCGCTTACGCATTGAGCTTTCAGAGCGGGAATATGATTTCTATATACGAAACATAGAAGATGTAGAAGCTATAAAAGACCGAATAAAAAGGATCAGAGAACTTTTTCAAGATTCGTCAATATCCGATAGGATAACCTTTATCAAGCAATGTCTTGACCTTGAAAAAGATTGTGAAGAGTTGAAGCATGTTTTTATAAACCCTGAAAATTCAACATCAAACAAGCTTCCTTATATCAGAGGACGATATATTATTCCTTTTTGTGAGGTAATTGAAGAATTTGAACTTAAATTGCAAGCAATTGCTCATACGTCAATCAATTACAGTCAAAATTAAAACCGTATTGGGCAAGTATGAATGTCAGATACACCACCAATTAAGCTAAAAGACTATGCTGCTCAATTACAAAAGCAGGCCAGGTTTTTTGCTAATTTGTCGGAGTATGTTGGAGGGGATGAATTAGAAGAAGCCAAGAGATCAATTTTGAAAATCAGGAATACAGTAATTCCTAAATTAGATGGTAAGAATAAACAAAGCTTCGAATCATCTATTTCTGAAGTGGAACTTGGTATAAAAGCACTTATACGGAGTATCCATCGGGATAAAGATACAACTAAACAATTTTTCAAAGAAGCTAAAGAAGTTGCTGCCTTTTTAAAGGCTGCTGCATCAGTTCTATCTTTGTTTCCACCAACTCTCTTTTTATTCCAATGAACTCTGCCTGCACATAATAAAAAAAGGGCCTAAATTTCTTATTAAAATATTTTTAAAAGCTTAAAGCGCTCACAATTTAGGAATACCAACTACTATGAACCGCATCCAATCCATTGACCTCTTTCGCGGCTTCACCATCTTCATGATGGTTTTTGTCAACGACTTAGCCGGCGTGGCCAACATCCCCGACTGGATGAAACACAAGCCCGCCGACGCGAACGCCATGACCTTTGTGGACGTGGTCTTTCCCGCTTTTTTGTTCATCGTGGGCATGTCCATTCCGTTGGCCATTCGGGCGCGGGAAGCGAAAGGCGATTCGATTTGGAGCGTGTTGCTGCACATAGCCATCCGCACGGCGGGCCTGCTGCTGCTCGGCGTTTTTTTGGTGAATTCGGAAGAAATGAACGCCGCAGCGACTCTGTTGCCAGCCCGCCTTTGGAATATCCTGTTATTTTTTGCCGCCATTTTGATCTGGACGCAGTATCCGGCCGCAGAAGGCCGCAAAAAATACCTGTGGTGGACCATCCGCGCGGCAGGCTTTGGCCTCCTGTTCCTGCTGTGGTGGACGTACCGCAAAGGCGAACCGGGCGCACTCACCGGCATGACGACCAGTTGGTGGGGCATCCTCGGGCTGATCGGCTGGGCCTACCTGCTGGCGACGATTGTTTACCTGCTGTTCCGGGAAAATGCAGTCGCCATCATTGGCACACTGGCAGGATTTATCGCAATTGCCATCGCACTCAAAACGGAATTTCAACCGATACCGGGCGTGTTGATCTGGATAGGCGGGAGATCAGGCGATTTCATCCACGCAGCCATTGCGCTGGCGGGTATGTCGCTGGCTTGCCTGTTCACCGATAAACCCCCTGTCCGAACGCCTGCCTACCGCATCGGATGGATGGTGGCGACCGGGTTGCTGTACTTCATAGCCGGTTTTTTGCTCCAGCCTTTTTACGGCATTTCCAAAATTTATGCCACGCCCACCTGGGCACTGTATTCGGCTGCGATCTGCTGTGGGGTGTTTGCGGTGATTTATTGGATCGTGGATGTCAAAAACATCCGAAGCTGGGCGCGGTTTCTGGAACCTGCCGGTAAAAATCCGCTGCTGACTTACCTTTTACCATTCCTCTTTTACCCGCTGGTTGGCGAAGCCTGGCTGCCGGAGGCTTTTTATTCGGGTGCTTTGGGCTTTCTTAAAGCCGTTGCATTTTCACTGTTCACGCTGTGGGTGGCATCCTGGCTGACGAAGTGGCGGCTACGTTTGCAATTGTAGAGAAAGTAGCCCGCTTATCGCGATCCTTCCAACGCTTTCCGCAACCCTTCAATCTCCTCTTCCGTTTTACCGCCGTCTTTGAGCTTCCGGATAACACTGGCAATCATTTCCTCCTTCAATTGGCCGTATCGCGCATGCAGGTCGTCTTCCGCTTTCCTTTGGGCTTGGTTCTCCAATTGGCGAAGCAGGTCCTGCATTTTATCCTTGTCGGCAAAAGCGGCTTCCCGGTCTGCGTTGGCTTCAGCTTGCAGGGCTTCGGCCTGTTGGATGGCGTCGGTCATCACTTGTTGAAGGGTGGCTGCGTAGGCTTCAAAACTGCTGGTTGGATCGTCCATTTTGGTGGAATTAGTCCATAAAAATAACAATCGAAGTGGGTTCAATGCGGTAACCATACTCCGGGGCCTTGTCGGCAATGACACGCTGGCCGATAAAGTTTAGAATTTGGTCGCGTTGCGCAAGCGGGATTTTAGTTTGTGCTTCCCAGTGGGCTTCCGCAGGCACGTCTATAAAAACAAGCGTCGTGCCTCCCCCAAATTCATACCAAAAACGGCAAATGGTGTTGCCGAGTTGAAAAATAACGTAGCCGCCCCGTCCCTGATCTTCGTAAGAGACTCGTGCATAAGTGGTATCCATTTTTTGCCATTTTATGTCCGGTTCCGGGATTCCAAAATCATAGACCTCCATTTCAAAATAACCAAAACGCTGTGCAATCTCTAATACTTCGGCCTCTGGCATGCCGAGTAAGGCCGCCACTTCGTCCGGGGGTTCGGAAACGGCTAACAATTTAGTAGCCAGATCCCGATTGATTTGTTCACGCAGGTCTTTTTCAATCCGGTTCCAATGCTGCCGGTAATATTTTGCAGCAAGCGCTGGCGCATTTTGGGTGGTTTCGAGCAGGGCTTTCCGGGCTGCTTCGCGTTCTGCGGCCACTTCTTCGCGCACTTTTTGAGCGCCGGCAACCACAGCCGCCGCCGCTTTCGCGTTGTCGTCCAGCATCTTTTGCATGATTGCTTTGTAGGAAGATGATTCAGGAACTGGCATACGCTGAATAGAAGTTAATCCGGGCATAAAGGTGCTGAATTTTACGAAATTACAGCGCATCTTTAGAGTTTGTTCGGGAATTCATCAACGGACTGCGAGCGGCAAATTTTTTTTGAACGCTGCGAATCTTATGGTTAAGCTAGATGCCTTGCACAACGAATTCCCGAAAAGCGGAAAACTAAGCAGCATGGAGTTTATTAATTCTTATTTTTGTTTCCGCTCGGCCAAGTATCGCATTCATCAACCAAAATACGACCAATGAACCAAGCTAAGTCTCTGCTTCTTTTTCTCTTCCTTTTATGGTTGCCAGAGGTTACCAAAGCCCAATGCTGTTGCGAGCCCTATAAAGACAAAGGGCAGGAAGCGTACAACAAAAGCGACTATCAAAAGGCAATTTTTGAATGGAAACAAGGTAAAGCATGCCCCGATGCGCCATTATGTGAAGACTTTGACCAACTCATTAATCAAGCTCAAGATCAAATTAAGCGGATAGACAACCTGACAAAAGCGCTCCCCGATACTGCTGCCCAAAAGCCGGCTACTTCCGGCGAGGAACCAGACACAACCCTTGATGGTTTTAGCGACCATAGCTACCCAAAAGGGTGGATTGTGGTACTGGATGTCTGCGTAGACCGGGACGGAAAAGTCATCAGTGCTGAATACCGGGAAGAAGGTTCAAATACGACCGATAAGGAACTGATAAGGATAACGAAAACCAACGCCTTAGCCTGGAAGTTTTCTGCAGGTGGCCCGGAAAAACAATGTGGTACAATTACATACAGGTCTCAATAGTGCCTTGGAGTGGCAAGGTTAGTGCCACTCCAAGGATCAAAACAACTTCTGCTGCCCGTTCCCCTTCACGTCAAAATCCACACTGTCGCCGGCGTTCAGTTTTTCTGGCAGCGGTGGCTTTTCAGCAGCGGGTTTTACCGGCGGTTTCGCAGGTTCAGCGGATTCCACCAATTTGCAGGAAGTCAGCTTGAACTCGCTTAGCTTGTTGCCGATGGCTTTCCAGCCTTTCACATCCACAACTTCGGCCAGCGCAGCGGAGCTTTGCAGGGTTTTGTTTTTGTCCTTAACAGTGAAGTTCACGACCGGTTCGGGCCGGGCGGTGGCAAAAAATAATTTCGTGTTTTTGTGCTCGCTCAGGTAGGGGAAGCGCTGGTTGTGCGAATTGGTTTCCACTTTGAAGCGCTTCACCATCGTCCATTCTTTACCGCCTTCGTAATACACGGCCGTGATGACCGAGTCCGGCGAAAACTTGCTCAGGTGCAGGGTTTCGTTCGGATCGAAGCGGCGGGTGAGGTCGGCTTCGGCGACTTCATAAGATCCGTCTTTAAATAGCGCGAGCAGCGTGTCGCCGGTGTCGAATGCGCCCATCAGGATGCCGCGGCTGTCGGTGTTTAGTTTGCCGGTCACGTCGTCCCACCAGTATTGCTGGGCGCCGATGGTGGACTTGCCGGCTTCCTTCAACACGATTTTCCGGATGGGGTAGCGCGACAGGATATTGCCCTGCGAGGCGCGCCCTTTGATGGCGATTTCGCCAAACTCAAAATCAAATATTTTTTTCTTGGCGGCGCTGCCCTGGGTGAGGTGGACCGTCACAACTTCGGCTTCCGCGTTTGGATTGGCCGTAAAATACAGCAACCTGGAGTTTTTGGAACCCATCGTCAGGTCGTATTCCTTATCGCGGGTGATGGCGGTCACGTTGAAGCGCTTGGCCATTGAGCGGCCTGTTTTGCCATCTGCATAGATCAAGTTGTAGGTCGTGCGCTCGTCGTTCTTTTTCCAAACCGCCACGTGGATGATGTCTTTTCCGATGAACACCTTTTCGGCAATGCGCGAGACCTGGAACTTGCCGTCTTTGCGGAAAGCAATGATGTCGTCAATGTCTGAGCAATCGGATACGAACTCGTCTTTTTTCAATCCCCAGCCGATGAAGCCTTCTTCACGATTGACGTACAATTTGGCGTTGTTGGCAACGACCTCCGTTGCCTGAATGGCGTCAAAGGTGGTCACAACGGTCCGGCGTTCGCGGCCTTTACCGTATTGCTTCAGCAGCCGCTCGAAATAGGCAATGGCATAATCGGTGAGGTTGTCGAGGTTGTGCTGCGTTTTGAGCAGTTCTTCCTGCAATTTGGCGATCTGTTCATCCGCCTGGAAGCTGTTGAATTTGGAAATCCGCTTGATTTTGATTTCCGTCAACCGTACAATGTCCTCTTCGGTGATGTCGCGCAACAACAGCAAGCGGGTGTCGGCGGGTTTTCTTTTTTCGCCGGGCACGGCCACGTATTTGCGCAAGCCCTTGTCTATCGTGGTCAGCACCGCTTCCCAGGTTTCGCATTCTTCAATGTCGCGGTAGATGCGCTTTTCGATGAAGATTTTTTCGAGGCTGGCGAAGTGCAGTTTTTCCTGGAGTTCTGCTTTCTCAATTTCTAATTCCCGGCGCAGCAGCTCTTTGGTGCCGTGGGTAGAAACCTCCAGAATGTCGTCCACGCTCAGGAAATGTGGTTTGTCTTCCACAATCACGCAGGCATTGGGCGAAATGCTGATTTCGCAATCGGTGAAAGCGTAAAGCGCATCCATGGTTACGTCTGGCGAAATGCCGGGCGCCAGTTCGATGGCCACTTCCACTTCCTGTGCGGTATTGTCGGTGACTTTTTTGATTTTGATTTTACCCTTGTCCGCCGCTTTGACGATGCTGTCAATGAGGGTGCCCGTGGTGACGCCGTAAGGCAAATCGCGCACCACCAGCAGCTTTTTGTCTACCACTTCAATTTTGGCGCGCACTTTCACTTTCCCGCCGCGTTTCCCGGCGTTGTATTCCGTGACGTCAATGTAGCCGCCGGTCTGGAAGTCGGGAAAAATTTCGGCTTTTTTGCCTTGCAGGATTTTAATGGAAGCTTTGATCAGCTCGATGAAATTGTGCGGCAGAATTTTGGTGGAAAGCCCGACTGCAATGCCGTCTGCACCCTGAGCCAGCAACAACGGGAATTTCATGGGCAGCACGACCGGTTCTTTGTTGCGGCCGTCGTAAGACAGTTGCCACTGTGTGGTTTGGGCGTTGAAGGCAATTTCGAGGGCAAATTTGGTCAGGCGCGCCTCGATGTAGCGCGAGGCTGCCGCGCTGTCGCCGGTGCGCACGTCGCCCCAGTTTCCCTGGCAGTCTATGAGCAGGTCGCGCTGCCCGAGGTTCACCAACGCATCCCCGATGGCGGCGTCTCCGTGGGGGTGGAACTGCATGGTTTGACCGATGATGTTGGCCACTTTGTTGTAGCGCCCGTCGTCCATGTCTTTCATGGCATGCAGGATGCGGCGCTGCACGGGTTTGAGGCCGTCGGCGATGGCCGGCACGGCACGTTCCAGGATGACATAAGAGGCGTAGTCCAGGAAATAGCCTTGATACATACCGTTGAGACCGATGATGTTGTGTCCTTCCTGGCCGTTATTTTCGATTGGTGGTGTTTGTTTTTTGTCTGCCATGCTTTGAGACCTACGCTGTTTGATGTTAATAATAGACTTGTTGCAAGAAGTCTATTGCAGTCGCCAAAGATAGGAAAGAGTTTTAAAAACAAAAAGTTTATAAAATAGATAATTAACCTGATTTTATGTTAAAAACATAACATTAATTGCACTTTGATAAATTTGGTACTATATTTACGCGTCAAAACCCTTCATGATGAAACATTTGTACAGCGACTTCCTGAAAGACAAAAAAGTCTATAACCTGAACGAAGCTTTCTACAAGAGGCTGATGAAAGCGGTAACGGGCAGTCAACCGGAGCCCTATTTCAAAAAGGTACATGGCAATGGTGAGAAAATATACGACGATCATATTTTTAGCACCATGTATAACGACCGCATTCTACAGGTTATCCAGTTGGAACCTGTTTCTAAACAACCTTTCCTCAAAGCGCGTGTGCAAAAATGGGACAACCAATACGACATGCTGGTGCTATCGCTGGAGTTGTCGGACGCCGTTAAGCCGGATTTGGAAAAAATCATCCGGGCGTGGTTGATAGAGGGGGTCGCGTCGGAGCAACTTAATGCGTTGCTGGCCAGGTAAGCTGCAAAGGGCTGTAGTACCGGAGTTGTTAATTCTGGAATGGTCAATGAAGATACACCGGAGTAGTTTTGGTTCTCAATTAAACCCCAGATCTTTGTAAATCTGGAATTGAATTCCAAATCTACAGAGCATGATACTAAGAATAGCTGCCGAGAAAGTAAAAAGTCTCGCCAAATCCTTTAGAGATGTTGCTATAAGTAGGAGTCAGTAGCCTTTGAAAGCTAAGTCCGTTGCTTTATTTTTTTTCAAAAAGATAGTTGATTCCAAACGAAACGAACTGGTACTTTCCTTTAATGTTTTTTTGATTTTCATTGGTTTGGTAGGTGAAATCTGAATTAAACAAATCAGAAGGAGACAAATAAAGCAGGGAATAGAGTTCTATGGGCCGTTTGCGAATTCGCGTTTGGCAACTTACCCCCAGATTAATGCCTGCATACATGGAAAAGGGGAAACCTTCGATTTTAAAATCCAAATCAGGGATGCTTTGCTGTATATTCCCTCCAGAAGTAAAGTATTCAAGATCCATGTATTGGTTAAATGCCATAAAGAATCCTAAAATTGGGCTTACCGAATAGTTGGCGCCGGAGGCTATCTTGTACAAAGCCAATGCACTGAGATCTGCCGACAACAATTGATGGGTGAAATAGGATTTCACAGAAATCCCGCCATTAGATCTTATGCCTTCGTTGGCAACCGAAATTGCTTTTTCACCGGCCCGCAAGTTGATCCGGCATTGAAAATCTTTGTTATCGCCCAGTTCCAAAAAAGCATTCAACCCGACTAAACCTACCTGTTCGGGTTTGAAAAAACTATCTTCGAATTGACCGGGGTTTTCGTGCTGAAAAAAATGAAGCTCGTAAGACAGGCCAACCCCTGCCCGAATTGCTGACTGGCAAATCAGAAGTACTGGAAATAAGACCAGGATAAAAATGAGCGAAAATGCTTTCATTAAAGCGGGTGTTTAGGTTTCTTTTTATGAAATCTCCTCTACAAAATCATTTAGACTCGTCCCAATAATCTCCATCCAGTCTTAGTCGCTGATCGCTTGCCACACTATTTCAGCAGCGGCGGCGCAGGTTCTTTCAATGCCGATCGTTTGGTCGGTTTTGCCCGGATTTGCATTCATCGCGTTTGAGTTAATTGTTCGCAATATAACCAGCCTACTCCGAATAAGAATGCTCCGGCGCTATGTTGTCTTCAAACACCTTCATCACATCATAGGTTGTCAGAATGCCGAGCAATTTTCCGTGCTCATCGGTCACCGGCAAGGCGTGGAATTGGTTTTCCCGGAAAACCCGCAGCGCAGTCTCCACCGTATCGTCCGGTTTCAGGCAAACCGGGTTTTCAGTCATCATGTCCTTCACGGTTAGGGTTTGAAGCAATTTTTCGCTGGCTGGTTTGCTTTCCAGATTGCTGAAATAATCATGGATGATGCGCAGGTAGTCCGTGTAGCTGACAATGCCGGTGAGTTTGCTGCCCTCCACCACCGGAATGTGGTGAAAGCCGTGCCCTTCAAAAATTTGCCGAACGTGTTCCAGGTTGTCTTCCGGCCTAACGGATGCCATTCTTTGGGTCATGATGCGGGATACAGGGAGCTTGCTTTTCATAAAAAGATACTTTATACGTTTACGGAGTACGATTTTAAAACTGAAATTTCGCCCAACTTTAGCTGCCGCGAAATGACGAAAATCATTGGAGGAAGAAATATGGGTTACCAGGTGGATGGCAACCTTAGGCAAAAGCTATTTTTGAACAGGCCAATACAATTTTTAAAAAACCGATCCGTTATATGACGAAAATACAGCCTTTGTATTTTGCAAAGAAATTTCCCTTAAAAAACCAATCCATTTATGAAAAACACACTTGGTAGTTACCTCGTTTTTGGTGCTTTTTCATTGGCCAGTATAGGCTGTGCCATTTTATCCTACCACCTTTGGCACCAAAGGACCCATCTCATGGAGGCCGGAATAAAAACAACCGGCACCGTCGTAGGGCTTCAGGAATCGGGAAAATCAAATTCAAACAGTGTCGCGCCGGTCATAGAATTTGTAACAGCCTCCGGCGAGCTTAAAACCTATTCTTCTAATTTTTACACCAATATCTCCCCGTTCACGATGGGGGAAAAGGCGGTACTTTGGTACAATCCTGCTGCTCCGGACGAAGTGGTTCTGGAAAAAGATGGCTTAATGGAAGTTATGGTGCCGCTGTTGCTTTCACTTGCTTTTGGTAGCGTTGTTGGAGGGGTCGTTATTTGGTCGGAATGGCGCAGAAGGCTGAAAAAATGGCTATTGGCACATGGCCGGAAAGTACAGGCCGCTTTCAAAGGATATAAGCATAAAACCGAAAACAACCTTTTTTCGGCCCAATGCGAATGGACAGATCCCTACACCAAACAAACCTACGTTTTTAAAGGTGAATGGCTCCCCGATGGCCCTAACTTCAAGCTAGATGACCCTGTGCCGGTATGGATAGTCCCGAAGAACCCCTTACTGTATTGGGTGGATACTTCGGGATGGGTGTAAATGCATGTCTTCTTAATTACTACACCTGTTTTTCTGTTTTTAAAAGAGCCATTTCTTGGCGGAATCTCATTAAAAAATGGAGATTCCGCCAAAGAATGAACCTTGTTCCTTGGCGGAATCTCACTAAAAAACCAAGATTCCGCCCAATCTGCTGGTAATTTTCGGGCGGAATGTGAATTTTGCGTAAGCTATTTTACTCAAATCCGATATCGTAACATGAAAGCGTCCGTAGGCCGCCAACAGGAACATGCCATTTGTTCTGAATAAAGAACAAACTGCCAACACCCGCCTAAAAATGGCCATTTTCAAATCAGCCACCGCGACCACAAAACAAGTTTTCTTCACCCTACTCACGACTTTCCCACTAACACCCAACGAGCACAGTTTAGGCACAGTGGACAGGGCATTGGAGATGGATTGTTTGTTTGAGGCGTTTACCTGAGTTGTTGGTTTACCACTGAAAAAAAACGCATATTTGTACGCTCGCGCAGAGGCTCCGCCTCGCGTGTACTATCCTGCGGGTTCTGCCCGC
>JALHRK010000209.1 GCA_022841505.1 Saprospiraceae bacterium
GAGTTCGGCTAAGGCAGTGGCGTCGTGGCGGCGGTATTCTTCAAATGTCATGGTTTCCGTTTTTTGCTCATTCCGGGAGAAAGATATTTAATCCTGACCATATTTCAGAAATCTTTCCCGAATTGTGAATCTTGCAACTCAAAACGGATGGAACATGGAAGATATCCTATCGCAAGTTTACGACCCGGAAGCTTTTCGGGAGGCCGGGCATCGGCTGGTTGATGTTTTAGCGGATCATTTAAGCAACACCCAACACGGACTGACGGAACAAGCCATCACCTGGCGGCAACCCAACGAGGCGCTCGAACGCTGGCAGTTCGACCCTGATGCTCCCGGGGGCGACGCCGTAAATTTATTGCAGGAAATAATGACCGAATCGGTGCAACTGCACCATCCGCGGTATATGGGGCACCAGATCAGTCCGCCGGCGCCCGTCGCAGCTTTGGCCGGCCTGTTGGGCGATTTCCTCAACAACGGGATGGGGGTTTATGAAATGGGCATTCCGGGAACGGCCATGGAAGTCAATGTGGTGCGCGCTTTGGCCAAACAAATGGGCTTCAGCCCGGAGGCAGACGGTTTTCTGACCTCCGGAGGCACTTTAGCCAACCTGACGGCCATGCTTGCAGCCCGCAGCATCCGGGCGGAGGGCAACGTCTGGCAGGAAGGCAACGTCCGCCCGATGGCCTTGATGGTTTCGGAAGAAGCGCATTATTGTGTAGATCGCACCGCGCGCATCATGGGTTGGGGCGAAGCAGGGATCATCAAAATTCCGGTGAATGCCCGGTTTCAAATGCGTACGGAATTGCTGGAGGAATATTATCAAAATGCTACGGACAACGGTTTGGAAGTCATCGCTGTGGTGGGCAGCGCCTGCTCCACGTCAACCGGTTCTTTTGACGACCTGGAAGCCATTGCAGCGTTTTGCGCCAAGCACAATCTTTGGTTTCATGTGGATGGAGCGCACGGCGGCGCTTCGGTCTTTTCCCAAAAATACCGCCATTTGGTGAAAGGCATTTCGTTGGCCGATTCAGTCGTGATGGATTTTCATAAAATGCTCCTTACGCCTGCGGTGACCACCGCTTTAGTTTTCAAAAACGGGGCGCATAGCCATCAAACGTTTAGTCAAAAAGCGCAATACCTGTTTGGGCAAGCCACCGACCCGGAGTGGTTCAACCTTGCCCGGCGCACCTTCGAATGCACAAAAGTGATGATGAGCGCGAAGGTTTACGTGCTTTGGCGCACTTATGGTACGGCGCTGTTCGATGCTTTCGTGACACGCATGTACGACCTCGGCACTGCTTTTGCTCAATTGATTCAAAACCGCCCCGACTTTGAATTGGCGGTTGAGCCGGAATGCAACATTGTCTGTTTTCGCTACCTCGGCCCGGGCGATGCGGAAGCCAACAACCGGCTAAATGCCCGGATTAGAAAAGTGATTGTGGAGGACGGACATTTTTATATCGTGCAAACGCAGTTGCGGGGATTGACGTGGTTAAGGGTGACGCTGGTGAATCCGCGGACGGATGAAGGTGTTTTAAAAGGGTTATTGGATAAGGTGATTCTTTTCTCAAATTGACCCAAACACCTTTGGATTACGTTTGATATGAATAACTGCTAAGATTGCCACTTCGGATTCCCCCGTCGCGTAAATAAGAATGTAAGTTTTCCGAAACTGGGCACAACGATAACCCTTCTCTTGTAATTGAGTGTGCCTGCAATAAGCATGATGTTCGGATTTTTCATTTAAAGTGTTACCAAAATCAAGCAAGGCGTCAATGTAGTCAGACGCCTTGGATTCACCTAGTTGAGCCTCGATATAATCGTATATATCAGAGACCATTGCCAAGGCATTTGCAGTCCAATTTACCTGTTTGACCGCCATGATTTCATATAATCGCCAACTTGGTCGGCAGGTACTACTAACCCATCTGTTGCTTGTTGCTCCGAGGTTTTTAAAATTGCTAACAGGCTTTCTATTGGAATAGGCGAGCCAGGATGAGTCAGGTTATCAGATGCACTGAACGAAGTAATCACACCCAAACTTTGGAGTGACCGGATGATGTTCAGAAATGCTTCCTGGTTTGACTCTGGTATTTGAACCTGATAGGTAACCATTGGTCTGTTTTATACAAAAATAAGGATTTTTATTGAAAATTCAAATCGCATTACCGCTTTTGCGCCACAGCCATCAACGCCGCAACCTTTTCCCGCACCAAATCAAAATCCACCATCTCCTTATCCTGAAAAAACTGTAGCGCGCCCATTCCCAACGCCGTAGCGCCCGCTTCAAACCACGCATTCAGACATTCTTCGGTAGGTTCTATGCCGCCGTTCACCATGAGGGGCGCTTTGGGCATGGGACCGCGCAAAGCTTTGATGAAATCCGGTTTCAAGGCAATGCCGGGAAAAACTTTAGTCACTGTGGCGCCCAATTCCAGCGCCCGGAAAATTTCAGTCGGCGTCATTGCGCCCGGAATCCAGGGGATGTTGTGGCGTTTGCAAACTTCGCCTACTGCCGGGACGGTGACGGGTTGCACCACAAAATCAGCGCCCAACCCAATGAACAACTCCGCTTCTGCTGCGGTATAAATGGTGCCTATTCCCAGCAAAAGATCGGGATAGCGTTGTCGGGTAAATTGCCTCAAGTGGGTAAATACCGCCGGCGCTTCCGGTCCGCGGTTGGTGAACTCCACCAGCCGCATGCCGCCTTCGTAGCAGGCTTGCACCAGGTTTTGGGCATAAAGCGCGTCAGGATGAAAAAATACCGGGACGAGTGGGTACTGAGACAAGGTTGTCAACATAGATATGCGTTTTTTTAACAAATTTAATATTTTTCAGTTGATCAGGGCGACCGCGAGGGTCGCCCCTACCGTCGCTCATCTCAACAACCTCCCCGACACCTCCCCTTCCATCACTTGCTCCACTTCATGGACACGAACGCGGTTGAAATCACCTTCGATGGTGTGTTTCAGCGCAGATGCGGCAGTGGCGAAATGCAGGGCGGATGCGGCATCTTCATAGTGCAAGGTGCCATAAATAAATCCGGCCATAAAAGCATCGCCGCCGCCAATCCGATCCACGATCGGGTTGATGTCGAGGGTAGGCGATTCGATGCAATGGCTCCCGTCAAAACAAATGCCGGTCAGGCGGTTGTGGGAAGCGCTCAGGGCCGTGCGGCGCGTCGCGATCACTTTTTTCAGGTTGGGAAAACGCTGCATCAATGCGGTCGCCATGGAGAAAAAATCGCCCGTTTCGATGCCGAAAATATCCGCTGCGTCGCTTTCCGTACAGACCACGACATCGCATTGTGCGACGAGGTCGGGCATGACTTCAGCAGCTGTTTTGCCATATTGCCAGAGGTTGCGCCGGTAGTTTACATCCGCAGAAACCGTCAGGCCAAGTTGCCGCGCAGTTTTGGCTGCCTGCAGACAAGCCTCCGCCGCTGTAGCGGAAATGGCAGGCGTGATGCCCGTCCAGTGGAACCATTGGGCCCGCTCAAAAATGGATGCCCAGGGAAACCACTCCGGCATTGATTTGGCGAAAGCCGAACCAAAACGATCGTAAATGATTTTGCTGGCCCGCATGGCCGCGCCGGTTTCCATAAAATAAAGCCCCAGGCGTTCGCCCCGAAAAACCGTATGCGTCATATCCACGCCCACCTTTTGGAAAAAAGCCACCGCTGCCCGTCCCAGGTCGTTGTCCGGAAAGCAGGTGACGTGTGCCGAAGGCAAGCCCATATGCGCCAGCGCTGCCGAAACATTGGCTTCGCCGCCGCCAAAAACAGCGCTAAAATTATCGGCCTGTTCAAAGCGCCTGAACCCGGGGGTGGTGAGGCGCATCATGATTTCCCCGAAGGTGACGATCTTTTTCATGACCGAAATTAAAATATTTTTTGCATTTGAAATGGGAGAAGCTGCGCACAAAGCGCATCGTTCGGGAATCTTCAACGATTTAAAACAAAACATTTGATTTTTCATATTTAGCATTTCAAAAAACTCTAAGTTTGGAACTTTGTTTAAGAACGTGTCTACCCCTGATTGAACCCATTCAACTAATTCAACCAATTCACGACCATAATCTGCATGGCAAAGAAGAAAGAAACGGCTGTACTGGAACCTTCCACCCCAAAGGATGTGCGCGACGCCATTTTCATCAAAGGTGCGCGGGCCAACAACCTAAAAAATGTAAGTCTCGTCATCCCCAAAAATAAATTGGTCGTGGTCACCGGCGTTTCGGGCTCCGGCAAGTCGTCCATTACCATGGATACGTTGTACGCTGAAGGGCAGCGGCGCTATGTGGAGAGCCTGTCGTCGTACGCACGGCAGTTCCTCATGCGGATGAAAAAACCGGATGTAGACTACATCAAAGGGATTTGTCCGGCCATTGCCATCGAGCAAAAAGTGAGCACGGCCAATGCGCGCTCTACGGTCGGCACGCTTACGGAAATTTACGACTTCCTGCGCCTGTTGTATGCGCGAATCGGCAAGACGTATTCGCCTGTTTCCGGAGAGATGGTCAAAAAACACGAAGTTTCCGATGTCACCGATTTTATCAGCCAATTCGAGGCCGACGACCGGGTGCAACTGTTCATTCCATTGCCTTATAAATACCAGGATCGCATTTTGTCGCGGGAACTGGAACTGCTGCTGCAAAAGGGCTACACCCGCTTATCTTTTGGTGGAGAATTGATGCACATCGAAGATTTATTGGCAAAGGAGCTGCCGATTTTGAGCAGTAAATTGGGCGAGATCAAAGAGCGCAACACCTACGTGCTCATTGACCGGTTTGTGGTGACTCCCGACGATGTGGAAAACCTCAAACGCATTGCCGATTCGGTGCAAACGGCTTTTTACGAAAGCGAAGGCGAATGTCTGGTGGAGGTGATTGGCAAAGAAACGCGGGCCTTCAACAACCGGTTTGAACTCGACGGCATCAGCTTTCCGGAACCCACGCCGCAATTGTTCAATTTCAACAACCCCTTTGGCGCCTGCCCGGTTTGTGAGGGATTCAGCATGGTGATGGGTATTGACGAAGACAAAGTGGTGGCAAATAAAGCGATGTCGGTGTACGAAGGCGCCATCAGTTGCTGGAAAGGGGAGAAGTACGGCCTTTGGCAGGAAGCTTTTCTGGCGGTGGCGCACAAATTCGATTTTCCGGTACACCGCGCTTACCAGGATCTGAGCAAAGAAGAGCGAAAATTGTTGTGGAAAGGCAATGCGCATTTCCAGGGGATCGAAGCTTTTTTTGCAGAGCTGGAAGAAAAAGCCTACAAAATCCAGAACCGGGTGATGCTGGCGCGCTACCGGGGCCGAACCACCTGCCACGCCTGCGACGGCGGGCGTTTGCGCAAAGAAGCATATTATGTTAAAATCGTCGGCAAAAACATCATGGATTTGGTGGATCAACCGGTGGATGAGTTGCTGCCGTTTTTTCAAACGCTGGAACTGAATGCGTTCGACGCCAAAGTGGGCAAGCGGTTGGTGCTGGAAATTTCTAACCGGCTCCAGTTTATGTGCGACGTGGGCCTGGGTTACCTGTCTATCGGGCGGCTCTCTGCATCGCTGAGCGGTGGAGAAACCCAGCGCATCAACCTGACCCGAACGCTGGGCAGCAACCTGACCAGTTCAATGTACATCTTAGACGAACCCAGCATTGGCCTGCACCCGCGCGATACTGGCCGGCTGATTAAAGTGCTGAAAAGCCTGCGCGACCTGGGGAACACAGTTATCGTGGTGGAACACGAGGAAGAAGTGATCAAAAACGCGGACTATCTGGTGGACATTGGCCCGGAAGCCGGCATCCACGGAGGCGAAGTGGTTTTTGCAGGGCCTTTTGCAAACATCTATAAAGAAGCCGCTACCAGCCTGACGACGCTGTACATGACCGGAAAAATGGGCATTCCCCTGCCTAAAATTCGCCGCAAAGGCGTTCGTCATTTAGAATTGAAAGGTGCGCGCCAACATAACCTGAAGAACATTGACGTACGCATTCCCCTGCATACGCTGACGGTGGTAACGGGCGTTTCTGGCTCCGGTAAAACCACGCTGGTGAAGCAGATCCTCTATCCCGCGCTCTTGCAGCATTTTGGAGAAAACATGCCCAAAGGCCCCGGCGCTTTTGACGGTCTGGAAGGGGATGTCAAAGCGCTGACGGCGGTGGAAATGATCAACCAAAGCCCCATCGGGAAGTCGTCGCGTTCCAATCCGGTTACGTATGTGAAAGCCTACGACGCCATCCGCGAACTGATGTCGAACCAGCAGTTGTCCAAGATCCGCGGGTTTAAACCCAAACATTTTTCTTTTAATGTGGAAGGGGGACGCTGCGAATCCTGTCAGGGAGAAGGCGAACAGGTGATTGAAATGCAGTTTTTGGCCGATGTGCGGCTGGAATGCGAAGAATGCAAAGGCCGCCGCTTCAAACAAGACGTGCTGGACGTACAATACAAGGGCAAAAATATCTTTGAAATTCTTGCGCTAAGCATTGAAGAAGCGCTGGCGTTTTTTGGCGACCACAAAGACATTGTCAATAAAATAAGGCCGTTGAACGCTGTAGGGTTGGGTTATGTGAAACTGGGCCAATCGTCCAGCACGTTGTCCGGCGGCGAAGCCCAACGGGTGAAACTGGCTTCTTTTCTGGCCAAAGAACGTTCCGACGAGCACATCCTGTTCATTTTTGACGAACCAACCACAGGCCTGCATTTCCACGACATCAGCAAGTTGCTCGACGCCCTGAACGCTCTGGTGGAAAAAGGCCACTCGGTGCTGGTGGTGGAACACAATATGGAGGTCATCAAGTCTGCTGACTGGGTCATTGACCTGGGGCCGGAAGGCGGAAAAGACGGCGGACATCTGGTTTTTCAGGGAGTTCCGGAAGACTTGGTGAAAGTGAAGAATTCCTATACGGGTCAATTTTTGAAGGAGAAACTAAAATAGGCACTTGGATAACCCGCTCAAAATCTGCATATTTGTATTAGTGACCGGGTGACTCAAAGTCACCCGGTCACTAACATGATTTAGTGATCCAACACCAATTGCACCAAAGCCCGCATACCCAACCCAAACCCACTTTCATCAATATAAAAATCAGGCGTATGGTGGGGCGCGGCGTCTAACGGATGCACGTCTTTTGGCTTGCCGCCTAAGAAGAAAAACAGGCCCGGCACTTTTTGCGCAAAAAAAGCAAAGTCTTCAGCGCCCGTGATGGCTTTGATGATGCGAACATTGCTTTCCCCTGCTGCTTTTTCCAGTGATGGAATCATTCGGGCAGTCAATTCGGGGTGGTTGTACGTCACGGGGTAGCCGATGCTGATGGACACTTCTGCCGTTGCGCCGGCGCTTTCCGCAATGTTTTCCGCCGTTATCCGGATTTTTTCGTGGATGATGCGCTGCATGGTCGTATCCAATGCCCGGATGGTGCCAATCATCTCCACCTCTTCAGGGATGATGTTGTTGCGAACCCCGCCGCTGATTTTTCCAACCGTAATCACCGCAGCCTCGTTGGTCAGGTCGGTTTGCCGGCTGATGATGGTTTGTAAACCGAGGATGATTTGAGCAGATACCACAATCGGGTCAACGCCGTCCCAGGGCCTTGAGCCATGCGTTTGTTTGCCTTTCACTTTGATGGAAAACTGATCGGCGGCAGCCAGCAATCCTTTTGCCTTGTAGGTAATCGTGCCCACATCGGTTCCGCTCGAAATGTGCAGGCCATACATCGCTTCGATGCCGTATTTTTCAATCAACCCTTCTTTAATCATCAATTCTGCGCCGCCTTCTTCGCCCGGAGGCGCGCCTTCTTCAGCCGGTTGAAAAACGAAGACGATTTTACCTTTCAGGTCTTTTTTGATTTTGGTGAGAATGGTGGCCGCACCCATGAGAATTGCCACGTGGCTATCGTGCCCGCAGGCGTGCATGACGCCGACTTTTTGACCCAAATATTCGCTTTCTTCTTTGGAGGCAAACGGCAAATCCACCCGTTCCCGCACCGGCAGCGCGTCCGTATCCGCCCGCAAGCCAATGGTTGGGCCTGGTTTTCCGGTTTCCAGCACCGCCACAACGCCGGTTAAGGCCATGCCGGTTTCTACTTTTACGTCCAGTGTTCTCATGTACTCGGCAATGTAGGCCATCGTTTTGTATTCCCGGTTCGACAACTCC
Organism: Saprospiraceae bacterium; assembly: GCA_022841505.1. Taxonomy (GTDB): domain Bacteria; phylum Bacteroidota; class Bacteroidia; order Chitinophagales; family Saprospiraceae; genus JABWAJ01. Next base: position 8,151 of record JALHRK010000209.1, read on the forward strand.
GGATACTGGTGCAGGTGCCGCCGCCATTTGATGACATCGGGTTCGATTTCTTTGGCAAGCGTGGCGACGCGGGTTTCCAGCGCTTTTTGCGCGGAAGCGGTTGCGAAACAGATCAGACAACAGGCAATGGTAAGCAAAAGCGTGCGGTTCATGTTTTTCATACTTTTATGGTACTGCAATGGTTTTGCGAAAGGTAGGAAATATTTTCCTTCGCCAAAGTTCTGGCCAGCGATAGAAACCGCCCCATCCCGCTTTTCAATCATCACCTCACCACAAGCGGCAAAACCATCCGGTCTCCATCCACTGTAACCTGCAAAAAATAAATGCCTGCCGGTAAATCCGCCTGGATGAAAATTTGCTGGCTGCCGCTTCCCAATGCCATGGATTGCTGCTGCGCCTGCCGGCCCGTTGCGGTCAGCAAGCTATAAGACAAATGTGCTGCTTCCGGTAAAACCAAACTGAGTACGAATTTGCCGTCGTTTGGGTTTGGTGCAGCCTGTATCCGAAAATCATTTTCCGGCGAACCTGCGCTGTTTACAATCACAGCAACCTCCTGACAAAATGTGTCTACTTCGCAGGCATTGAAGGCGAACAGGCAAACAAGATAAGTTCCGGATGCTGTATAGAGATGCATGGGGTTGTTCTCCCCGCTGTTGCTGCCGTCTCCAAAATCCCAGGTAATGGAATCTGCATTGAGCACAACACTAGAGAAAGTTGCTTCGAGCGCATCGGTGGTATAAGAAAACTCCGCAAACGGCGGCGTGCAATTCACCAGCAAGGTTTGGCAAAGTGTATCCAAACCGCAGGCATTCGTTACGTATTCGCAAACATCATACGTTCCTGCTTCGGCATACACATGGACAGGATTGTTTCCTTCCCCAGTCGTGTTGTCTCCAAAATCCCAGAAAATGGAATCTGCATTCGAGGCGGTACTTGTAAAGAAGACCTGAAGCTCGTTGGTGCCCAAAGAAAAAGCAGCCACCGGCCCTGCGCAACCAAACTGCAGGTTTTGGGCGTAAGCCCTGCTTCCGCCCACTTCCGGCCGGTCTTCCGTCCAGGCGCCGGTGATTTGTCCGTTGAAAGGCCGGTTCAGGTGAATTCTGGATTTTACGCCGGTTTCGTGGGTTCCCATTGGGCGGGTGTGTTCCGGCCAGAAAAAATTGCCGTCCGCATCGAGGTAAACTGCCAGAATATCTTTGGGAAATACCCCGTTGGAGTTTCCATCCGAGATGAGGAATACGGGCTGATCGTCAATCAATTGCAATTCGCCCCGGTGAGAAATATAGTCCGGACTCACAGGATAAACTTCCTTTCCCAAGTTGGACAACAGGCGGTTGCCCGTCGTTTTGTCGAATTTCTGAACATATTCTCCCACCGACCCTTGTGAATTGTCGCTGTATTCGCAAATTGCCCAGATGGCCTCTGAACCGTCCTGAAAAGCAATTTGCACCTCCCGTTCAAAAAAAGCCGTTTGGGTAGAAAAATCGGCGCCGTTGATGCCCCAGGGCAGGCCGCCATCCGGGTTGATCCGTTGCAGAAAACCATGTGGTTGAATGCCCTGTGCGCCGGAATATCCAAAATAGAGGTTGTCGCCATCCTGCGCAAGCGGGTACCGGCGGTTGAACACGGTAAAAAAAGTAGTGGAAAGCGCAACGGGCGTTGCCCAGACCGTCGCGCCATTGGCGTTGTAACGCTGGGCATACGGCAGCGAACTGGGCGAAAACCCGCCGCGGTCGTGCAGGATCACAGCGAAATCGCCATTGGCATATTCGGCAAGTTCACCGGCGCTGGTGCGGTGGTTGGATACGGTCGGTTCGATGGTGACCGGGGCAGCCCATACTGGATTGCCATTGGCGGAAAATTTCTGCATAAACCCTTTGTTGCCGGGCAGCCAGCAAACAATAACCTCGCCATTGCTGAGCGGTAACACTTTTGCATCAAAACCCGAGCCGGGGTTGACGCCGTTCGGTCCCCACAGCTGGGCGCCGTCGGGTGCAATTTTATGGATATGAACCGGATTGCCGCCATCCGAGCCATTGAAACATACATAAGCGTTATTGTCGCGATCCACGCTGATGGACCAAATTTGGGTAAACGTGCTCATGGCTACCGTGCCGTTGACGAGCATGCCCGCTTCTCCAAACAGCCGGGTGCCGTCTACATCCAATAGCTGGAGCCGCATTTCGTAATTTTGCGGCGCCGGTACTTCATGCCAAAAAGCGATGTAGGTTTTACCATCTGCAGTGCCTGCCGACTGGATATCGCCGGTAGAAGCAGTGGCAACTAAGGTGTTGGCTTCTGTATTGGTCGTCCATTGTGCGAAGGAAGGGGTTGCAGCAAGCAGAAGGGCGGAAAGGAGCAGGTAGTTTTTCATGGAAAGGATTTAGTATTAAAGCAATAACAACAGTCAGTCAATGAGTCCGGGTATGGGGTCAGTATAAAAGTTTTTTCTCCGCGAAAGATATATAATTTTGCCGGGAGGAGGGATCATAGTCATCCAAAACAGCATCCAAACATCACCAGATACCATGCAGGAAAAAATCATCGAAACCTTCAAAGCCTACACCCACGCGCTTTACCGCCCCGATTGGGATGCCGTCATTGCCAGCCTGTATCCACCCGATGTGGTAAAATTGCATGTCGTGTGCACCACGCTGTTGGACCTGATCAGTCCGTTTGGCGAACAAAAGGAATTTCTGCGTTTTTTTCCGGACATCGAAAATCCCGAAGCCATCAAAACCCTGACGCCGGAGGCTTTCGCGGTTTTGTTCCTTTCCGGTGCGATGAACAAGGTGGCCAAAGAGCAGCGCATTCAACTGATCGAAACCACGAGCATTGACCGCGTAACGGTATCCGGCAACCACGCGCAGATCGCTTATTCTTTTTTGATGAGTATGGAAGGTG
>JALHRK010000210.1:0-3172 GCA_022841505.1 Saprospiraceae bacterium
GGACATGAGCGCTTTTGCGCCGGGGATTTACATCTTGCGCGTACAGTCGGAGCAGGGGATCAGCCAGCAGCGGATTGTGCGGCAGTAGGCATCACGAAGACCTATAAGGTTTAAAAAAACCTTATAGGTCTCATTCAAATGCCAATCTTTTCAATGCGAAGCACCTCTTCCCAAAGCAATCGCGGATCATTCCCTGCATAGCCGCTTTCCTGGCCGTCATTGACCTCAATGACGATCCAGTTACCTTCGACTGTTTTGGCAATATCTACCACTAAAAAACAAACCGAAAGGCGACGGGCAACTTCATCGGCCAATGCCGTCACTTGTAGTTTTTCCTGCTCGGAGAGCGTATAATTGAGGGATTCGTACCAATAGCGTCCAATGCTGACCAATTGCTGTTTCCAGTAAAACAACCTGAATTCATAACTGCTGGGCAACCGGTCTGCAACCGATTTTTCCACCAATTGCAGCGGAATGAATTGTCTACACACCATCTTTTGCCAATGAAGCATCGTGTCTTGTTTCCACTCAACTAAGAGTCGTTCAAACTGTGCTTCATTTTCTATCACGCTAAAGCTCAGTTTGTGCTTATGGGTTTGTCTTTCTCCTTTTACAAAAACAGGCCAGTCGAAATCTTGGCCAACTTCCTGCGCAGAAGGCAAAGAAGAATAAACGATACTCTTAGGTGTGAGATCAGCGATCAAAGGATACCAAAGGGGCAATAGAGAGCACAGGTCATGCTCTTCCGGGGTATGAATTAAGGTAACTCCTTCGTTCGTCAAATCGGCATAGGTTGTTGCGTAATCGCTAAAAGCACCGATTCTGGCCAGAACGGGCTGGGTAGGGGTTGAGAATACCGATCGTACGCGGAAAAAATTTCGAAAATCGTAGTCATAGACCCGCACGCCAACAGATCGGGTCATTATGGGAAGCGTGTTTTCCAAAATAAAAAAATCATCTACAATGAGGTTATTTGCCAAATGCATGGGTTGGTGGTTTAATTGAGGTTAAACAGGGATCAACCGCGACCCCGTTCCTGCCCGTACAGCAAACGTCGTCTTCCCCGCCTCAATCCGCACCCCGGTCGCAATATCTTCCGCCAGCAACAATGCCCCGTCCATGTCCACATAATCAAGCAGTGGCAGCAAGTGCGCGATTGCAGAAATTCCGACCGTGGATTCCGTCATGCAGCCAACCATCACCTTCAGGTTCAGGGTGCGGGCTTCGGCGATCATCCTGCGGGCCGGCGTGAGGCCGCCGCATTTCATCAGTTTGATGTTGACGCCGTGGAAGTGTCCGGCGCAATGCGCCACGTCGGTTTCGCGCTGGCAGCTTTCGTCGGCCATGAGTGGCAGGGCGCAGCGTTCGTACAGGAATTTCATGCCGTCCCAGTCGCCGGCTTTCAAAGGTTGTTCAATGAATTCAACGCCCAGCGCTTTCAGAAGGGGCGCATATTCCAGCGTTTGTTCCACCGTCCAGGCGCAATTGGCGTCTACCCGGAAAACCGCATCGGTATGGCTGCGCAGGGCGCGCACGATGGCTACGTCGTCGGTGGTGCCGAGTTTAATTTTGTAAACCGGCCAGGGCATTTCCTGCATTTTTGCAATCATTTCCTCCACGGGCGCGATGCCGATGGTGTAGTTGGTCAGGGGCATGCGTTCGGGCGACAAGCCCCAGACCCGATAGAGCGGCAGGCCCAATCGTTGGGCGTGCAGGTCGTGCGCCGCCACGTCCAGTGCGCATTGCTCAAAAGGATGGTCTTTCAGATAAGGAAACAATGCTGTCCAGTATTGTTCCGGCGACTCCAATGGCGTCGTCTCGATTTCCTTCCGCAAAGCTTCTAAGGTTTTTGCCATCTGGTCAACGGACAAGCCATAATAGCGGGTAGCGGTCGCTTCGCCCAGGCCGGTCAGGCCGCCGTCGTGCAGGGCCACAATCATAGTGGGCTGCACCTGCCGCGATTCGTGGGCAATCGTGAAGGTGTGGCGGAGGCGGAGGTCGTAGGTGTGGAGTTCAATCTTCAAATTTTCAAATTAACTAATTTTCAAATCACTTTGCTCGTTCTGTTACAAACACCACCAAATCCTCCAGCGCTTGCCGGACTTCGGAGGGCGGAAATTCATGCAACAGAACGAAAGCTTCTTCGCGAAAGCGGTACATCGCCTCGCGGGTATAGTCCAGGCCACCGCTTTTGCGGACAAAATCAATCACTTCTTTGACTTTTTCGGGATTTTCGCTGTGGCGGCGAATGTTGTTGATGATGGCCCGGCGTTCGCTTTTCGGGGCTTTCGACAGCGCGTAGATGAGGGGCAGGGTCATCTTTTTTTCCTTGATGTCAATGCCGAGGGGTTTGCCCACGTCGTCGGCGCCGAAATCGAAAAGGTCGTCGCGGATCTGGAAAGCGATGCCGATTTTTTCCCCAAAAAGGCGCATGCGTTCAATGAGGGCTTCGTCTTTGGTGGCCGAAGCCGCTCCTACAGAACAGGCTGAGGCAATCAGGGAAGCCGTTTTTTGCCTGATGATCTCGTAATAAACACTTTCTTCGATGTCTAAACGGCGCGCCTTTTCAATTTGCATAAGTTCTCCTTCGCTCATGGCTTTTACCGCTTCAGATACGATCTCGAGTTGCCGGAATTCCTTGTTGCGCAACGACAAGAGCAGCCCCTGCGAAAGCAGGTAGTCACCGACCAGCACCGCAATTTTATTTTTCCAAAGTGCATTGATGGAAAAGAAGCCGCGCCGTTCGTAGGAGTCATCCACCACGTCGTCGTGTACGAGGCTGGCCGTGTGGAGCAGTTCCACCAGCGAAGCGGCGTTGTAAGTGGAAGGCCCGGATTCACCGCAGAGTTTGGCCGACAGAAATACAAACATGGGCCGAACCTGCTTGCCTTTGCGGCGGATGATGTAGAACATGATCTTATCCAGCAGCGGCACCGAGGTGCGCATAGCCTCCCGGAAGTGCGTTTCAAATTGTTTCAGTTCTTGCTGAATGGGCTTCTGAATAGATTGGAGCGACGTGACCATAGTGTGATTTTGGTAGCCAAAGCTAATCCATAAAAACAAAAATCCGGGAAAAAAGCTCATCGGGAATCATTGTAAGTTGGAAATAGGCTCACCGCTGACGCGTTCCTTCGCTTGAATGCCCACTGGGCATTCACCCTGCGGGATCGCT
>JALHRK010000210.1:3272-11047 GCA_022841505.1 Saprospiraceae bacterium
ATAAAAACAAAAATCCGGGAAAAAAGCTCATCGGGAATCATTGTAAGTTGGAAATAGGCTCACCGCTGACGCGTTCCTTCGCTTGAATGCCCACTGGGCATTCACCCTGCGGGATCGCTGGGCTATACACCGCTGACGCGTTCCTTCGCTTGAATGCCCACTGGGCATTCACCCTGCGGGATCGCTGGGCTATACACCGCTAACGCGTTCCTTCGCTTGAATGCCCACTGGGCATTCACCCTGCGGGATCGCTCAGTCATCTTCCGTTTCTTCCAGTTCATCCTCCTCTTTTCCTTTCCGGATTTTTACAATTGGATTGCTGGCGACGCCGGTAATGGTCATCGGAATGCCCACAATACCAAGCGGCGGCAAACCCAGCCGGAAACGCAGGTTCAGCCGGCCATCCAAAGAAGTTTGCCCTTCGATGCGCGGACGAAAACCAGCGACTTTCATTTTGGTGCGCTCGATGGTGACGATGTTGTTCGCGATGGACGTGCGCATGACCACCGCTTTCAGGTTGGGGTTGTTGATGCTGTCTTTGCCGGTGGCTTTGCTCACCGCGCCGAATAATTTTAATCCGCTGAACTGCACTTGTTCCAAGGTCAATACGCCCTTGCCTTTAATGCTGGGATAAACAGGTTCCATTTTGTCATTCAACCTGCCCTGGAGTTGGTAGTCGGCCGAAACCAAACCTTTTGCTTTGGCCGCCGCACTCGCCATTTCCCGAAACAGCGGAATTTCGTCGTACGCCCGCTTTACATCAAAAGAATCGGCTTTGAGCGCAAGCTCGAATCCGGCTTTGCGCAAACCCGCAGGCGCGTAATTCCCTTCCATGCGCAGGATAGCGCCGGCAATTTTTGCCTCTGTTTGCTGCAATTGCAGTTTTCCTTTTTGCAGGGTCAGGCTGCCTTTGAAATCCTGGAGTTTTGTTTGACCATAAACAATTGCATTGGCTGAAGCTTCTAAGGTCAGATCCATATTGAGCGGCAATTGCACCACACCGGAAGCAGGCGCAGTGGCAGTAGATACCGGCGCCGCGTTAACTGAGGGCGTTGCAAATACCATAAAATCGTCTACAACTACCTGTGGACTGGCAATGGTCAGTTTGCCTTGCAACAAACCGCCTGCCAGTACGTGACTGATGAAGTTTTGGGCGTAGCCATTGAGGGTAAATTCGTTGTTCAGGTAGCGCAGCACGGCGTTTTCCAACCAGGCTTTTTCCTGCTCAAACCGCAGCGTGGTGCGGGGAATCAGAAATGGAAACGGGTAGTCGTCGCTGCGCAATTCAAGGTTTTGCAGTTGAAGAATTCCTTTGTTGTTCAGGCGGTTGTAGCGACCAGCCATGGCGTCGGCTTCTGTGCCTTGCAGGTCTAAATTGGCCTTCAGCAAGCCGCTTAGTGCATACCCTTTTACACCAAAAACCTGGTAAAGTTTATCCAGATCGAGTGTGCCGTTGGCGTGGATGTCGTAGCGCAGGTTGTCGGGGTTTTGCACGGTTGCACGGACATTGAACGGTTGCCCTTCGAAGACAAAAGCAACGGGTTTTAATGTCAGGGCCAGATCGCGGTAGCTGTTGCTTTTCAGGCTGGCCACGATTTCCAGGTTTTCGATAGGGTAGGGGTACCAGGGCGTTTGAAGGCGGCCATTTTTAAGTTGTACTACGCCGGTGGCTGCCGGGAAGACTTTATGATCCGGATCCAGGCGCCCTTCAGCTTTCAGGTTGCCATCCAGCGCGCCGCCGAATGCATACCCCTCCATCGGAATGGCGCGAGCCAGGTCTTCCAGTTGCAGATTGGCTTTCAGATCCGCTTTTACGGCACTTTTTTCAAGACCTTTTAGGGACAAATTGCCCTCCACCCAACCTTTGCCGATGGCTGCTTTGAGTTGGTCAAGGGCAAAACCGGCGTCCTTCAGTTTGCCCGTTTTGCAATCTGAACGGAAAGTTGCTGCGATTTGCTCCACCGCCAAAGGCAACTCCCGGTGTTTGAAATAGCCGTTGCGCAGACCAAGCGCCAGCTCGTAAGCCGGAATGGACGTAATCACCGTATCGGGGCGAATACGATCAGGATTCTGACCGGTTCGGTAATGGCCGTCGGCTTTGGCTTGCAGGTTGAGTTGACCGCGCAGGTCGGCAATGGTGAGGCCGAGGGCGTTGTCCAGTTGTGCCAGATCCAACTTGCTGTCTATCTCCGCTTTAAGATAAGGCGCTTCTATGCCACTGAGGTAGGCCGTGGCCCGGGTAGGCTGGCCGTCCAGCTCGAATTGCAGGGTATCAATGGCAATGGAAAGGCTGTCGGGCCGCAGGCGGGGCATTCGCACCGTGCTATTGATCCAAACATGTTGCAGCGGCACAGCAGCCTGGTTATGGCGGATCAAGCCATCGCGTACCCAAAGTTTTACAGACAGGTCGGGCGCCTGTTCCGTCGCAGCCCGGTAGCTGCCTTTCAGCGCCACCCGGATTTGCGACTGCCCCTGGAATTCTGTTTCCGCAAACCATTGATCGTAATCCGGGGGCAGAGCGGAGAAAATGTTGCCGAAATCGGTGACGCCCGAAACCACGTTCAGGTCTATGTCGTAGCCTTCTTTAAGGATGGCCATATTGCCGGAAAAATCAACCGGCAACTTGTTGATGAGCAGGTTGTTTTTAGCAAAGCGGAAAACGAGCGACGCCGTATTGATGCCTGTGATGAGGTCTGCTTCGAGCTTGCGGCGCTGGATATAAGCGGTGTTTTGATATACAAAATCGAAACTTGCGGCGCGCAAAATGGATTCCAGGTCAAATTGGTCATTTGCTAAATCACCGCGGCCTTCGTATGAAAAATCAGAAGCCTGGATCAACATCGGCACCGAGCGGTCATGGTACCTCAGTTCGCAACGGTTGAAAAAAATGCCCGCTATTTTCAGGTGCATCTGATTCGTGTCGCTTTTGGTTTCCGCCTCCGGACTGCCTTTGTAGATGTTGTAATTGGCACGCCCTTGTTCGTCCACCTGCACATTGATCAGGCCGTCCTCAATAAAAAAGGTATTGACTTCCAGCTTTTCGCTAAACACAGAAGCCACATCGAGGCCAAAACTGAGGGCCTTGCCGGCCAACAGGGTGTCTTTGGCAAAAGGTTCGGAACCGGTAAGTGAAAAATCGTGCAGGGTCAGGGTCAGCGCAGGAAAATGTTTGAAAAACGACAACCGGACTTTGGAAAAACGCAGTTCGCCTTCGATGGTTTCATTGGTCCATGCCTTGATTTCTTCAGCCACAGCGCCGGGAAACAACGCAGGCAATGCCACCATCAGCAGCAGGACGCCGCCAAAGACCAGGCCTGTTCCTTTCGCGAGTTTCCAAAGGATTTTTTTCATGTGTGCGTGGTTGATTCGCCGAAGAGCGAACACCAAATATAGGGATTTTGCTTATAAATAAAATAGGGTCGCTCCTACTCACTCCTTAAACTCCTTACCGGATTCATCAGCGCCGCTTTCACACTCTGGAAACTCACCGTCAGAAACGCAATGGCCAATGCCAGGATACCGGCCAAAACAAACATCCACCATTCAATTTTGATGCGGTAGGCGAAGTCGTCAAGCCATTGACTCATGGCCCAATAAGCAATTGGCGAAGCGATGACGATGGATACAAGCACCAATTTCAGAAAATCTTTGGCCAACAGGCCGGTAATGCCCGCCACGCTTGCGCCCAACACTTTGCGAATGCCAATTTCCTTGTGCCGGCGCTCCACCGTAAAACTGGCTAATCCAAACAGACCCAAACATGCGACCACAATGGCAATCAGCGCAAAAGCAATGAAAACGCGGCCCTGGCGTTGTTCGGCTTCGTAAAGCTGCCCGTATTGTTCGTCTAAGAAACTATAGTCGTAAGGGAATTCCGGCAAAAATTTCTGCCAGGTTGCCTGAATATGCGCCAGCGCCTCGGAGGTGCGGGCGCCGTCAATTTTGACCGAAATAAAATTGAAAAATGTGCTGTCGGTAGGAATGAAAAAAATCATCGGCAGGATGTCCTGGTGTAGGGATTCAAAATTGAAATCTTTCACCACGCCCACAATCTGCGCATCGCGGTTGCCATAGTTGATGCGTTTGCCAATGGCTTCTTCCGAAGAGGGAATACGGAGGTTGCGGATGGCCGCCTCGTTGAGGATGAAGGACGAACGGCGATCCACGCCCTGGTCCGACTGGTAATTGCGGCCAGCAGCCATATCAATGTCGTAGAGTGGGAAAAAGCGGTGGTCAACGGTCACCATTTTTAAGTCAACCTGGGTGGGTTCCAGCGTGTCGCCATTCATTTGTAATTGCGCAGAACCGAAGCTGTCCAACAGGCGGCCCGAAGGCAGGCGCGAACTGCGCGTGGCGATTTTAATGGTTGGATTGGATACGAGTTCGTTGTAAAAAGCGTCGTATTTCTGAGACAGCGGGTTGTAGAAATTCAAGGTCACAACCTGATCTTTGTTTAAACCCAGGCTTTTGGACTGCATGAATTTCAATTGATTAAACACCACCAACGTGGCAATGATGAGGATCAGGGAGATAGAAAACTGGCTAATTACCAAGATTTTGCGCAAGCTGATGCCTCTGCCCGACTGGTCTTCAGCCGCGTTGCCCCGGATCATTTTTAATGGTTTCAAACCCGACAGGAAAAATGCAGGATAGGCGCCCGCAAGCAAGCCCGTTGCCAAGGCCAGCGCACCCGCTGCTGCCGCAAACCCGCCGATCTGGGAATAGGAAACGCTTAATTCCTGGCCAAGCAGTTTGTTGACGGCGGGCAGCATCAGGAAAGTCAGCCCGCAAGCCAGTACGACGGCAGAAAGCGACAACACCACGGCTTCGCTGAGGAACTGCCCGACAATTTCCCAGCGGTAGGCGCCCACGACTTTTCGGATACCAATTTCTTTGGCGCGCGTAGCCGAGCGGGCGGTAGACAGGTTCATGTAATTTACGCAGGCAATCAGCAACACAAACAAGGCAATAGCTGCAAAAATATACACCCGTTTGATGTCCCCATTTTCTTCCAATTCTGAATCGAGGTGCGATTTCAGGTGAATGTCGGTGAGCGGCATCAGGTGCAGGCTGGTAAAGGTAGAAGGCTTTGGCATGCCGTTGGCCGTTGCCATTGAGCCCATTACTTTGTCCAAAAAAGCTGGAAACTGTGCTTCTAACTGGGTAGCGTCGTATTTTTCCGGCAAAAGCAGAAACGTGGAAAAGGAATTGTTGCCCCAGTTGGTTTCCAATTGCTGTTGACCGTAGATATTGGTGTCGCGCATGGTGGCGAACGACGCTAAAAAATCGGGGTGAAAATGCGAGTTATAGGGAAAATCCCTGTAAACGCCCGTCACTTTCATTTCCGCCAGGTCGTTGACGCGCAGCACCTGGTTGACCGGGTCTTCGTTGCCAAAGATTTTTTTTGCCGAGGTTTCGCTCAGCAACATGGTGTACGGCTCCTCCACGGAAGCGGTGCTGCCCTGCACTAAAGGAATATCAAACATGCGGAAGGCCGCCGGTTCCACAAAAAAGAACTGTTCTTCCAAAAAAAGCTGATCGCCTTTGCGCAACGAGGCGTTGGTTTGCAACATTCGGGTTGCTTCTTCCACCACTGAAAACTCGTTTTTCAACAGCGGTCCAAAAGGTGGCGCCAAATGCCCCAGATGCAATTGCATGGTGCCGTTTTTATTCCTGAATTCCCTCGAAACCCGCCAGATCCGGTCCGCTTTGGCGTGATAGCGGTCAAAGCTCAGTTCGTTGGCAATATAAATACCAATGAGCAGGCAACAGCTCAATCCCACCGTAAGTCCAAACAGGTTAATAAAGCTGAAGCCTTTGTATTTTAACAAGTTGCGAATTGCGAGTATCAAGTTGATTTTGAACATGTCTGGATGATTTTTCGTAATCGAAGGTCAAAATTTGAACATTTAGTAGGTGTCTGTTCTTTAGAGTTCGAGAGCAAGGCATGCGAAGACCCCGAAAACAGGAGTTTATTCGCATAAATGACTGTTTTCGGGGTCGAGCATAACGCAGCTATCGGACTATAAAAACAGACACTACACACCGGCTAGTAGCAAGCTGCGCTGCATAGCCCAATCCTCCTTGCGCACAAAAGTGATCGGCACAAACTCATCGCTCGGTGCGCCGATGTAGTACAGTTTCCAGTCGGGATCGTAATCATTCAGCATATGCTGAATGCAGGTGACACGGTCGCCTTCCATGCCCGCACAATCCGACCAGCGCAGCAGTTCCACGCGGTAATGCAGTTGCTGACGTTCGCCATTGATCGTCACTTCAATTTCGATGTCCTGCTTGCCGGGAACCGAAGGAATGGGTATTGCAATGTATGCCATAATGCGTTTGTTTTTATAGCTTTAAAAATAGTCTCCGCTGGCGCGAGGCGGTAACGCGCGCCTCGTGTTTTCTATTTATCTTCCGCTGGCGCGAGGCGGTAGCTGAGCGAAGTCGAAGTTCCCGCCTCGTGTCTATTATTCAAAAGGCTCTGCCTTTTCACTCACTCCGCAAACTCTTCACGGGATTCGCCAGCGCTGCCTTTACAGAATGAAAACTCACCGTAATCGCCGCCACCAAAACCGCCGATAAACCCGCCAGCGCAAAAAAATGCCACGACAACTCAATCCGGTAATCAAAACTCTTCAACAGCAGATTCATCGCCCAAATCGCAGGCGCAGTTGCCAAAGCAAATGCCAGCAACACAGGTTTGAAAAAATCTTTGGAAAAGAAAAACCACAAACCACTCACACTGGCGCCCAATACCTTGCGGATGCCGATTTCTTTGGCGCGCTTTTCAGCAAAAAAAGCCGACAGTCCGAACAAGCCAAGGCAAGAAATGAAAATCGCCAATCCACTGAAAATATTCGCCATCTGGCCGGTAGAGCGGATGCCCTGAAAGCCGCGCTGGTAGTCTTCCTGCACAAAACGGAACTCGAAAGGTTGGTCGGGGAAAACTTTCCGCGCTGCTCCTTCAATTTGAGAAAGGTGCTTTTGCCATTGACCATCGTTGTCGAAACGGACCAACGAAAAATTCAATCCGTTTTTGGGAGCACAGGCAATGAACAACGGCGTAACCGAGGCTGATCCATCGTTGTAAACAAAATCCTTCACCACCCCGACGACGGTTCGGGTCGTATCATACCGCAGCACCGTGCCCACAACCGGCGGCTTAAGTCCCATCATGCGTACGGCCGTCTCGTTGAGCAAACAACTCATCGAATCGGTACCAAACTCAGGAGAAAAATCGCGGCCTTCCACAATTTCCATGCCCGCAGTTCGGGTATAATCATAGCCGGCATCTGTAACGGAGATCAGAAAATCCTGTTCGGCAGTTTTGCCCGGCCATTCAATGCCTGAGGTGTTGCTGCCAAAATTCACTAAATTATCACTGCCCGTGGAAACCATTTTTACCCCCGGCACTTGCTGAAGTTCGTGCTTAAACGCGTCGTATTTTTCGCCCATCCCGCCCCGCATGGGAATCGAAATCAGGTTTTCCGGATCGTACCCGAGTGGGCGTTTGCTAATGTGGTCGAGCTGGCGGTGAATGACGATGGTGGTAATGATCAGGAAGATGGAAATAAAAAACTGGAACGTCACCAGCCCTTTTCGAAGCAAACCGCCTGAGCTTTGATTGGAGATCGTCTTCCCGCGCAAAATCCGTGTCGGATCGAACCGGCTCAGAAAAAATGCAGGATAAGTACCGGCAACCAAACCGGTGAGCAAACCTAAGGCCAGAATGGCCGACCAGATTTGCCAATTGCTGAAATTTAACGAGAGTG
>JALHRK010000211.1 GCA_022841505.1 Saprospiraceae bacterium
GGCCCTGACAAAGAAGTGCTTCCCGTTGTAGTTGTTCACCGCAAAAAGAAAAAGAAAGGGCTACTGGCAATGGGTTCCCGCTTGTTTGATTTCTAAGTGTCTGTCTTTATCGTCCGATGGCTTCGACACCGCTCAGCCACCTCGGCTGTGTTATGTTCGGCCAAAAAAACGGTCACTTACTCGAGTAGGCTCCCATTTTTTGGCCTCACATGCCTTGCTCTCGAACACTAAAGCCCAGACACCAAAATTTTCATTTAAAAAAAAGACTTTACAATGGCTACATCAAAACAACCAAACGCATCCGGAGCAGAAACGGATACCCCTTCGGCATTGGCGCAAATTCACCAGCATCCGCCTTTGGTTCATTTAGGCAAGGTAAAAGAGAAAAACGCCAAAAAGCTGAAGAAAGGCAAAGGCAAAACGATGAGCGAAGTGCACATGGCGATCCAGCAAATCCAATCGGGTTTGGAGGGCAACCACCATCCCCTGGTCATCAGCTATGAAGAGAAGCCGCGAAAAGGTGGCAAAAAGAAGAATAAAATAAATATTATGGGGATGAAAATTGATCGGAAAAAGCTCAAAAAACGCATGAAAAAAAGCGGCATCAGCCCCAGTTTTCTGTAGCGGCCTGATGCGGTTAACAATCTGATTGATAATCAGTTCCCAAGGCTGGTTGAGTGACCTTATTGCACAGCTGCAAAAAGGCGGGGAATTCTATTGAACGATATTACGGAGCAACATTTATGCTAAAAAGGAAATACAAAACTACACCCTTGTTTGAGCCTGCGGAGCGTCCGCCTCTGGAAATCAAAGCGCCAACCAAGCCCCCTTCTTTCCGCTTTTTTCAGATCATGTCGCTTTTTTTTAAAACCCTGTGGCGGACGCGTTTCGGAAAGGCCGATGATTATACCAAAGGTGTCGCCTGGCGTTTCTTTTTTGAATCTATGGGGGGCTTGTGGGTAAAAGTGGGTCAGTTGATGGCCATGCGCACGGATTTATTTGAAAAGGATTTTACCCGGGAATTGGCGAAATTGCATTATCGGGTGCATTGTTTTCCTTATTCCTATGTGGAACAAATTCTGGAAGAAAACCTGAAAAAGCAGGTAAATTCGGTATTTTCAGAATTTGAACCCATCCCCATCGCCGCAGCCTCATTGGCGCAGGTGCACAAAGCCAGGTTGGCGCACAACGGAAAATTGGTCGCCGTAAAAGTGCAACGGCCTTATGCGCAGGAGTTTTTGAAAAAGGACATGAAGATCATCCGGGGCATGTTCAATTTTTTCAAAAAATTTGAAGCCTTCGAGGCGGTTTTACTCGATGAGATGTTTTGGGAACTGGAATCCATGCTGACCGAAGAAATTGATTTTCGGTACGAAGCCATCAACCTCAAAGAAGCCAAAAAGCGGTTTAAGAAATACGGGATTTATGTCCCCAAAGTTTACAAAAAGCTTTCCTCCGAGAAGGTGGTGGTCATGGAGTTTATTGAAGGGGTCACCATGAGCGAATTCATCGCGGCCCGGCGCGAAGACCCAACCCGCTTGAAAATCTGGCTGAAAGACAACAAAATCAAGCCCAAAAAAGTCGGCGGATTTCTGCTGCGCAATACCTGGCGGCAGGTGGTGGAAGACAATTATTTCCACGGCGATTTGCAACCCGGCAACATCATGCTGCTCGCCAAAAGCAGGATTGCCCTGATTGACCTCGGCAGCGTTGGGTCAACCGACGAAGAAGTGCTTTCTTTTTACCGCCAGCAATTGATCGCCATTGGCAAAAAAAACTACTTAAAAGCCGCCGATTTTTCCATCCTCACCTCGCCCAATATCCCCAGCGAATACCAGGGCGACATCCGGCAAAGCATCGTCAGGGGCCTGCGCGGCGCGTTGATGAAAGCTTCGCTGACCGATGTGGATATCGAGCAAAAAACTACCGTCCACAATGCCAGCAACGACATGGCCAAAGAGCTGGCCAAATACAAAGTTTCGCCCAACTGGAGCATGCTGAAACTGATCCGGACCTTTTTGACGATAGACCCCAGCGTTGTGAACCTCCATCCCAAAATGGACCTGCAAAAAGAATGGATGAGGTACTACAAAGAAGCCCGGTGGCGCCTGTTCAAGCAGCGGCTGGCCTCTATTGTTGAACTGCCTTCCAATATGGTGGACTCCATTTCCCTCTTCATGAAAATGCAGCGCAGGGGCGCCATTGATTTCAAAGCTAAGGTCAGCAAAGGCATTCTGATAGCCACTTATTTCCTCGGCTTGCTCAAGTGGGCGTTTGCCGCAGTCATCTTCTTCTTCATTTGGACTTACCTGTATCAGCACCACGATGTGATAGACCACCTGCACGCCAATGGCGGCAATTGGTTTACCCGGCTGGCAGAACGGGTTCCATTCACGTCAAGGCTATATTGGATCGGCATCCTGATTGCATCGCTGTTGTTCGTCAGACATTACCACGGATTTATCCGGCAGGTGAGGCAGCCGGTGAAGCGTTTTTAGTTTTTTTGAGGAAGAGAAATAACGTTGAAGTTATGGGCGTTTTGTTGTTCAGAATTCCCTGGAACAAACGAAATGATCATGACAAAACACCATGCTGTCCGGCACTCATTACTCCGGGGTACAACTACCATCATGACAATCTTCATGGTGTGTTTAGCTGTTTTGCTGAATGCGCAGGAAAAAGAAGATATTATACTGCACTACGGATTCAATACGATGAGTTCAAAGGGGCAGGATACTATGTTTTTCTATTTTGTAAACAAATTTAGTCTTTTCGAGCTTGAATCCGCAATCGGAAAACAAAAACCAATACCTGAGATAAAGGATATTTTCCAGGAATTTTTCAGGAACAAGCTTGATGAAGGTGATTTGCATATCTTAAATGAGCATTGGGACCAAAAGTATGCAGATTTCAGAGCGAGCACAATTAAAAGAGGAGAAACCTACTACAAATCAACCACATGCCTCAAGGAGCTTGTAGATACGTTGGAACAAACATTTTTACCGGAATTGATGTCGTACAAAGATGCCGTATATGCAGCGTTAGACAGTGCCCAAAAGGCACTGGTGAAGGAAGTTTATTCCAAAAGCATAAAAAAGCTACACAAAAAAAGAGATGAGTTTTTAAATCTTGAAAAAAAATTCACAAAAAACATTACCTCCAGTATCTATGACTACATGGAAGCTGGTTTTTCTCTCATGGAAAAATACCCATCATGCAGGTATTATTCATTAATTGGCGCTAATCTTAGCGCAATCAATTTTATAGACACCCTTAACCTTCAAGCATATTTCGATGCTTATGAAAGATTTGAAAATCGCCTTGATGAACAATTTGATAATAATTGCCGGGCTCATTTAGGGATTCCGAGGTATGATAATACTAAGTCTTGCATTAAAAAAAATGCCATATTATTCATGATTCAACATTTGGAAGGCGTAAGAAAATAGCGCTTTATCTTTTGCAGATTCGCAAAAAAAGATACTTTTGGGTTTAGAGTTCGTTGGAAATCCCCAACAAGCTCTTAGTCCTCAATAAATTTAAGCATAAAAAAAATAACTTACCTTCCGTGCTTTAAACAATAAAGCATGAAAACGATTCAAACACTTTGTGCCTTCCTCGCACTCGTTCTTCCGTTGCAGCTCAATGCCCAGCCAGGCCTGGAAATCATCATCGAAGGCCGCATCCTCGACTCTAAAACAGCCGCCCCCATTGCCTACGCCAACATTTACAACAAACGCACAAACAAAGGCACCATTAGCAACCTCGATGGGTATTTCAGGCTATCGGGTGAAGGCCTGTCTGATACCCTGGTGATCAGTTTTCTGGGGTATCAAAGTACGTTGCTTTTACTCCGTGACCGGAAAACCTTCTACGAAGTGCGGTTGCAGGAAAGCGCGCAATTGCTGGGTGAGGTCACGGTGACGCCGGGCGACGATGGCCCGCTCTACGATTTAATCCGGGCTTGCAAAAACAACCAGCTGAAACGCCCAAAGACCTCAAAGATTTATTACGGGCTAAAAAGTTATGTGGATGAAACGCAGGTAGAACTGGTGGAGTGTTTCTACAACGGAACGCTTGCCGGATACGACCTCGACGCGCTGGAATTGAAAACTGGCCGGTTTGCCTTGCAACCGAAGCAGAAGCGGTTTTTTATTTCCAAAGAAAGCTCCAGGGCGATTTCTATGCTGAAATTATTGGATGAAAACGCCTGGTTTCCGGTAAGTCCGCTGTCCTTAACCAAACCACAATTGAAAAAATCCTATTACATGGATTTGTTCAAACAATACCGCGACGAAAACCGGGATTCAATTGTGGTGCTTAATTTTGTACCCAGAGACAGTTCCGGCGCTTATTTTACCGCGCAATTGTGGATCAATGAAACCCAAAAACACCTGATGAAGGTGGAACTGTCCTGTCTCAACGCCACCAGACACCCCTTCCTGCCGCTTTTCCAGACCGACAGCATCAACCAGGTGGCGCTTCAAATAACGCGGACATTCGCAGCCACAGCAGGCCAGGCGCATTTCCAGCACGTTGATTTTGGGTACAAAGTGACTTATAAAAGCCGGGATAAGAAGGCTTATCAGGTGGCTACAAATGCCGTATTGTATGCTTATGATTTCGGAAAAGCCTTCTGGTTGCCCAAATTTGAATTTACCGCTGACGTCATAGATGATTTCCGGAAAATAAATGCCATGCCTTACCAGGCTTATTTCTGGGAAAACAACGAAGAATTGAAGCTCCATGACCAACAAAATCAGAACGAGCAATTTTTTAACCACCCAAATAACCTGACCAACCAAACGGCTTTTTCCAAAAATGCTTACACCCCAAACGGCATACTTGAGCATCCCTATGTTTTCTGGACCCGCAATCGCCTCAGCTTCACCAACCAGTTTGAAGCAAACCCCTCCACAAAAACCGCCGGCAGGCCTGCCCTGGAAAAGCCTTATCATATTGGCATAAAACTTTTTCTGGACGTCAATCTTTTGGAGGGTGAGCTGCATACCACAACTGCTGCTGTTTTTGACCCGCTCATCAGTTATTACCGGCTGCCCGTGACGGATACCGTACTTTGTTTTGTCAACCTGTATTTCGATCTGATGGAATTGGAAAGGCAGGAATTGGAAGCGGAAATCCGGCAATCTGATCAAAGCATCGAAACCATAGAACGCCTGTACGAAGCGCGATTGGCCAAAACAGAGACCTTGAGCAGCCAATATTTCAGAGAGGTTGAGCGCGGAGCAAAGAAAAAGGAAATGAAAAAATGGAACGATTTTGTGGAGGAAAAGCTTGGGATTGACAACATTGAATTTTTCAAATTGTACCAACAAAACGGAGAGTAAGATGCAAAAGAACAGCAAATTTCACCGGATGGCTTTTGTCATAAACGGTATAGCTTTCATGCTTGGCAGTATGGTTTTTATGGAAGACAATAAAACCTTCTTTGGCATCGTGCTGCTTCTGGCAGGTTTGGTTAACCTCGCAGGGTTGATTCCCCGTTTCAGGAACGTCACCGGGTTTTGGATCCAGATCATGAACATCATTGTGGCCATCATAACTGCCTGGGATTATTTTGATTCGGGCAAAAAGTACATTCAATACGCCTGGATATTGGTGGCCGCTTTTTCACTTTTTTTATTCATTCAGCAATACCGAAAGCAAAACAAATGACTTTAAAAAGCTTGATGGATAAAGCTATTTGGCTTGATGCAAGCATGCCTTTCCTCTGTTGTGACAAAAATATAATTAAATTATTTCCTCCTTTCTATCCTGTCACACTCTCCATTTATTGAGATTATAGCAGCAGAAAATTTCAGTAGTACAATGGCAATTTTAATTACCATTACGCTACAAATCATTGGCATCCAGGCCTCTGAAATGCACTAATACAACACAATTCATCCATGGCTAATATTCCACTGCCGTGCTGCTTGCAGCGCAGCAACCGGATTTTTTATTTATTAAATTTCATCACTTAAAACACCATTATCATGAAAAAGGTATTTTTATTACTCAGTTTTTTTATTGCACTGTGGTGTAGCTCTGCTCAGGCTCAGGTTGTGGCAGAAGCTGTCAAACATGCAGCGCTGAAATATCCTTCCAGTGAAGTAGTTTCTCTCCTGAAAAGGGATGGGAAATACAGCAATACTGAAATTAAAAAGGACATTTCAGAAAGTACTTATTTTGACTACAATACATTAAAAGCCCGGGAATTAATTGAAAAGTATCCAGAGTTTATTTCTCTGGAAATTGCAATTAATGCCAAAGAAACTTATGTATTGGACCTCGTAAGCGCTGCAAAAGCTTTTGAAAGCTTGATTGTTACCACTTCAAGCGGGGAAAAATTTGACCTGGGCAAATTTAAAGCCGCCCATTACAGAGGGGTTGTTCGTGGACACGAAAACCATACCTTAGTCAGTATCAGCATGTTTGAGAACGAAATATCGGGCGTTATTTACAGCGAGCACGGGAACCTGGTTCTCGGGAAAGTGAAGAAAACAGATAAGCACATTCTGTATAAAGGCTCCGAACTGGAAAAAGACGGGGCGCCTCTGTGCGGTATGGCGGATCCTCCGTTGAACGATGAAGAAGCCCATCTTTACGACGCTGCGCTTGGTGTGATATTTAATGAGCCGATTGACAAGTGTGTGGAACTGTATTTTGAAACAGAATACGACATTTTCCAGGCTCAGGGAAACACCGTAGCCGGAGTAGTTACCTGGGTCACCAATTTGTTCAACAACGTATCTGCCCTCTATGCAAACGAATTCATTCAAACCTCCATTTCAGAAATTAAGGTTTGGAATACAAACGATCCATACAATGCCACGAGTTCCAGCGCTTTATTGAACCAATTTAAGACTCAGATTGTAACGCTGAACGGTCATTTGGGGCAACTGCTCACTTCCAGGAGTATTGGTGGCGGTATTGCTGCCGGCTTCGACGGCCTGTGCAATTCCAATCCGGACAACAGCTTGTCGGTATCCGGGCACATGACATCTTCTACCCCCAACTTGCCGGCATACAGCTGGAACGTTATGGTGGTCACGCACGAATTCGGGCATTTGTTCGGCTCCAGACACACACATGCCTGCGTCTGGAATGCCAACAATACAGCGATTGACGGATGTTCTGGATTTACCGAGGGTGGCTGTCCAATTCCCGGAATCCCATCAGGAGGCGGCACGATCATGAGCTATTGCCACAATTCGAGTGTAGGTATCAACTTCAACAACGGTTTTGGCCCACAACCCGGAAACGTAATCCGCATGCGGGTACAAAATGCAGCTTGTATAGCGTCTTGCTGCGACGAAGATCAATCGCCCAACTTTACCGTAGCAATCAATTGCAACAATGGCTGGTCGGTTGTCGCTACACCTGGCGACCAATCTCCCCCGAACCACTGGTGGGGATTGTACCAGACAACTGTACCCGGCGCTACCTCTGGTGGGACTTTGGTTGCAACGCAAACCACCCCGACTGCAAATTTCCAGTGGCTGGATCAGTCAAAATTCTACTACATCGTCCACCGCATCTGGGCGGATTGCTACGAAACCAAATCGGCCACTGTTGTCGTTCCGACTTTCGCTGCAAACGCTACTGCATCTTACACGCTTGAAGACGTGAACGGCGTCGTAAAAAGCCAGTATTGTGTTGGCGAAGACATTTACCTCGATGGTACTGCCTCCTCCAATTACGACCGTTTCTTCCTGTCAGCCTGGAAACGTCCGATTGGCAGTAACGGCCCCTTTACGTTCCATGCCAATTACGGCTGGACCTTCACGAGCAACATTGGTATACGGAACCTCACAGAAATGTTCCTGACCAGTGGTGATAATCCGGGAGAAGTTTTTGCGCCAGGGTTCGAGTATGAAATTCAATTTGCAATTGCCAATCCACCGAACTGTATTCCCTGGATTGACCAGTACCAAAGGTTTACGGTAACCTGCTGCGCAGATTTTATTAATGCAGATTTCAAACTGAACCTGGTAGACAACGGAAATACTTTTTCGCTCGTTGTATTTGATTTTGCATCGTACGGCACGACGACGCCCCACCAATGGACGGTATTGTCCAGCCCCAATCCGGACGGTGGCCCCTATACGCTGGTATTGGAAACGACGACGACTGGCGGAGGCCCGATTACCTTGTACAACCAGGCTGTTTCCGGACTGTACTATTTTGTGGTGCATCGGGTAACTACGCTGTGCGGCGAATTTTGCTACGGCAAAAGACGACAGGGCGATAATGGAGAAAGCCAGCCTGAAGGCGGTGAAAACAGTGCTTGTACGCTCTGCGGAGAAATTGACTGCTCGGTACTCGATAACATTTGCTTTGCTCCTGAAAACGAGATCGCTTATTGCACGTCCTTTCCATCCAACGGAGTCATCTTCAACTGGAGCCCGGTGCAAGGCGCAACGCAATACTATGTTCAAATTACTTTGAACGCATATTCATGCTGCCACACAGGCCCGCAAAGCGCACCTTTGACCTACTCGACAACCAATACCTACCTGTCGTTGGGAGGTTTGTCACGCTACTGCTTCAGCTGGAGAATAGGCGTTGTGTGCAACGGCCAGACCTTGTGGACGGAATACCATTGCTTCAGAGGCTGCGACGCAACCGAAGAAGAGGGACCAACCATCGGTCTTGTAGCACCCGGACAAAGCACAACCGCAACCGCAGCAACCGTACAACCGCAGGTTTATCCGAACCCGGCCAATGATGAACTGAACGTCGTGCTTCCGCTTGATGCGAAAGCAGACCTCATCAAGGTCATTGACCTGCAGGGCAAAGTAGTTTTCGAACAGCGCAGCCCGGAACAACACCTGAAAATTGACAGTTCGAAGTTAATCGCAGGCATGTACGCCATCCAGATTATTTATGCGGATGGTAGCCAGTCGGTAGAACAGATTGTCATTACCCATTAATTGCTGAATTCAATGCGAAGATTGTGCATGTAGTTATTTCTTAGCGCTTGTGCAGTTTTTGCTTCCCTGGATGGCTGTCATGTACTCCGTGTACATGGCAGCCATTTTGTTTGGATTCTGTAAAAATATTTAATAAAAATTATTCAAATCTGTCACGTTTTATCTCCAATCTGATTATAGAGACACCTGCAAACCAATAACAAAACCCACATAAATCACAGTATTTTCCAGGAAAGATTAAAGCCTGTTGGATGATTTTTTCATTCAAAGGAATGCATTTCATATTTCAAAAATTAAACAACTAATTTGTCATGAAAAATTTACTTATACTACTACTTTTCAATGCTTTTTTAAACCCGGTGGCTTTTTCCAAAAACGCCCAAGTGCAGGGTTTTACGGTGGAAATTAATTGCAACGGCGGTAATTTGTCGGCCACTGCAACTTCCAATGATCCAACCGCCAGTAACCATCGTTGGGAATTGTGGGCCACATCAGTAGAAGGCGCCACCAGCGGAGGAACCTTGATCAGTACCATCAATGGCGGCTTGAGTGCTACGTTTAGCTGGTTAGACATGAGTCGTTTTCATTACATCCGGTACATCCGCACCATTAATGGCGTAGAAACCCAAACGGCTGCCGTCGTCCCGGATTTCAGTGGAAACGCCAACGCTGCTTATTCCCTGGAAGATGTTAATGGAACCGAAAAAAATACGTTTTGCTTTGGCGAGGATATTTACCTTGATGGCACGGCTTCGTCCAATTACGACCGTTTCTTCCTGGCGGTCTGGAGGCGCCCGATTGGCGGCGGTTCATTTTCTTACTATGCAAACTACGGTTGGACCTTTACGAGCAATATTGGCATCCGGAACCTCAGCCAAATGTTCCTCACAGGCGGCGAGAACCCCGGCGAAGTGTTTGAACCTGGATTTGAGTACCAACTTCAGTTTGCAATTTCCAATCCCCCAAATTGTATACCCTGGATTGAAACACTGAGCACCTTCACGGTCGCTTGCTGTGGCAACTATCTCAAGGCGGACTTCAAAGAAGAAATGATTGACGATGAAGGAGGTACGAGTTTTTCCTTAAATGTATTTGATTTTATCAACTATGGCCCCAATACCATCCACGAATGGGTCATCTTTTCAAGCCCAAACTGGACCGATGGCCCCTATACGCTTGTACATGAGACAACCACCACCGGAGCAGGGCCAATTCAATTGTACGACCAGGGAGAGATTGGTCTTTACTATTTCATTGTACACCGGCTGATAACGGCATGCGGAACGGTCTGCTACAGCCAGTTTGTAGAAGGTACCGTCCTGGATTTCCCCTTCCCGGGACTGGGAGATATATGTGAGCTTTGCGGTCCGATTGATTGCTCGCTCGTTGATGGACTTTGTCTTGTACCTGAAGGAGAATACTTATATTGCACCGGTTTCCCGTCCACTGGCGTCGTTTTCCATTGGAATCCGGTACAAAACGCGACCCAATACCAGGTTGAAATCAACTTAAACGATCCTTCCTGCTGTAGCTCAGGGCTTCAGAATACCTTGATTTACAATACAAACGCTCCTTTTCTTTACCTTTTTGGCGGCATAGCGAATTCCTGCTTCAGTTGGCGGATAGGGGCTTTGTGCAATGGAGAAGGTGAACCGATCTGGACAGAATACCATTGCTTTGGGGGATGCGCAGCCCCCAGTGACAAATTCGGTAGCCCAGCCACTGGTCTGGCCCGCCCCGCTGCCGGCGGCTCGATAATATCGGTTGCCCCCCAGGTTTATCCAAATCCTGCAAATGATGAAATCAACATCGTGCTTCCGGTTGATGCGAAAGCAGGCCTCATCAAAGTCATTGACCAGCAGGGCAAAGTTGTATTTGAACAACGCAACCCGGAACAACACCTGAAAATTGACAGTTCGAAATTCATCTCCGGCATGTACGCCATTCAGGTTATTTATCCTGATGGCAGTCAGTCGGTAGAGCAAATTGTCATTACCCATTAATTTGTGTCAGTCTTTAGAGTCCGATAGCTGCGTTATGTTTCGCCCCAAAATCGGTCATTTACCTCAGTAAACCCCC
>JALHRK010000212.1 GCA_022841505.1 Saprospiraceae bacterium
ATGTGGATGATGAACGGCACAATGTTGAGGTGAAAGAACAGGTTGCTTCGTTTATTGCCCAGTATTTCCTGCCTTAAATCGGGTAAAACCCGATAAATAGGACACGCGAGGCGGAGCCATCGCGCGAGCGAAGTGTGTTGCTTCGTTTATAGCCAAACATTTTTAGAATCGTTCAAAATAATACAACTCATTGAAAATCATTACCAAAAACAGAAAACAAAATTAAGTATCCCAAAGGTTAAACAGGTTTGCGGAATTTTTCTACTTTTATCGCCCTGTTTAAAAGACAACTTATAATCTTTAGTCCATGATCCTGTTAAGTGAGTTTCAAGGTTTTCTTACCTCCCTCGATATCTGGGACATTAGCTTCATCCTCCTTTTGGCTGTTTTCCTTGGAATAGAAGTCATCAGTAACGTTCCCGCTATTCTCCACACTCCTTTGATGAGTGGGGCAAACGCGATCCACGGGGTTGTCATCATCGGCAGCATCATCGTGATGGGGCATACTGAGCCTGACAACTATTTCGCACTGACGCTTGGCTTTTTGGCCGTCGTGCTTGGAACGCTCAATGTAGTCGGGGGATTTGTGGTGACACACCGCATGCTCCAGATGTTCAAAAAGAAGAAATAATGCGTTCCTTCAACGAGATGCTGAAAGAATGCTAACCACCAACCTTTTCCAATTATCCATCTTATGGCCAATAGCGATATTCTGAAAATTTGTTACCTGCTGGGCAGTTTGTCTTTTATAGTAGGCTTAAAAATGTTATCCCGTCCGGACAGTGCAAAACGGGGCAATCTTTTTGCTGCCCTTGGCATGACCGTTTCGATTGCCGGCACGATTTTGTTCCATGAAAATGTCAATCACGCAACGGGGGAAGTCTCCCGGATCGGCAACCTGCTTTTCATTTTTGGCGCGATCGCGATTGGAACATTGACCGGCTACCTGTCAGCAATGCGGGTAAAAATGACCGCCATGCCCCAAATGGTGTCCCTTTTTAACGGGATGGGCGGCGCTTGTGCAGCACTGATCAGTCTGGTGGAAATGAACACCCACCATCCACAGGAATTCGGACTTCGATTGATTATTTTTCTGGGATTGATGATCGGTACGGTCTCCTTCGCAGGAAGTATGATTGCTTTTGGCAAGCTGGAGGAAAAAATTAAGGATTATGGAAGCAAGGTGCAACAAGTCATTAACAACCTGCTGGTTTTTGCCATTCTTGGCCTGATCATTTATATTTCTCAGGGGGATTCGACAACCGACAGCTTGATTTGGGTGGTCTTTGGCGCTTCTGCGGTCTATGGCATCTTGTTCGTGATGCCCATCGGCGGCGCAGACATGCCGGTTGTTATTTCGTTGCTGAACTCGTTCACCGGAATCGCAGCAGCATTGGGCGGTTTCATGTACGACAACCAGGTGATGCTAACCGGGGGTATCCTCGTAGGTAGCGCGGGCACCATCTTGACGATCCTGATGTGCAAAGCTATGAACAGAAGCCTTTGGAACGTGGTCAGCGGCGCTTTCAGCGCAAGCGGCGGCAGTGGAAAATCAACGGAAGGCTTGTCTATCAGTGAAATCAACGTCACCGATGCGGCAATCCTGTGCGCTTATTCTCAGCGTGTTACGATTGTTCCAGGGTATGGACTTGCTGTTGCGCAAGCACAGCACACCTGTCACGAATTTGAAAAAGTACTCGAATCAAAAGGTGTCGAAGTTACTTACGCCGTTCACCCGGTTGCAGGTCGTATGCCCGGACACATGAACGTGCTGTTGGCGGAAGCAGATGTCCCTTATCCAAAATTGAAAGAAATGGACGAGGTCAACCCGCACTTGCCCAACACAGATGTAGTGATTGTAATTGGCGCCAACGACGTCGTTAACCCGGCAGCTGAGACCGACCCGGGCTCTCCAATTTATGGCATGCCGATCATCAAAGCCAATACAGCGAAAAACGTGATCGTGATGAAGCGCAGTATGGGCAAAGGCTATGCCGGTATTGAAAACGAATTGTTCTACGATAAAAAGACCCGAATGCTTTTTGGAGATGCGAAGGCGTCGCTCGAGAAGTTGATTGCGGAGTTGAAGAGCGTCTGATCATCGGGCATAGCCCGATAAATAGTACACGTGAGGCGGAGCCATCGCGCGAGCATTAAGTATTCGCATCCAGGACCTGGATCGCTTTTTCAAAATAGGCGCGTGCCTCGGCGATTGTTTTGCCGATACAGACCATGCCAATTTTGCCGTATTGCGACAAGGCGCCGATCATGTGGAACATCACACCGCATTGCGTAGCGCCGTCGAACTGGATGCGGTTGCAATGCGCGATGTCTATCAAATCATGTGGGGTCAGCCCTCTGTATTTTTCATTCATCACATTGTCGGAAGCAAAATAAAACCGCTGCTGTCCGTTGCACATGGTGAAGGTGCCGTCTTTCCAGTTAAATTCGCCACCGGTCAAAAATTGCAACATTAAAAAAGGGTGGGTTGTACCGCCCTTGCGCAGGTTGATCTCAATGGCGTAATGCTTCCAGCCCGTCTCCTCTTTCACCGAAATAAAATCAATGCCAAACCGGCCCAGCACTCCGTGGCGCTGCAATTCATCGGCCACCATTTTGCCCATTTCGGCAATTTCCCGCGTATATTCTGCATTGGCGGGGAAGGTAGCGCCCAAAAACACCTGCCCGCTTTCTCCTCCCAGCAGTTGGTCGTGGGTAGAAATAATGTCGCTTACCCCCAAAGGGTTAATTCGGCATTGCACCGAAGGAGACTCCTTCACATCGCCATCAATGAACGCCTCCACAATGCCGCCCATGTTTTTGAGCTTTTCGAGAAAAACCGCATAAGAAACGCCTTCGGCCACGACGCTAACTTGCTGCGCTAAAGTTGACAAAATAGCCTGCGCCGGATCCGGAGTTTCCTGTCTGGAGTCGCTGTACCGGTAAATCGCGTTCCCATCGCCCGAAAAACCGTCGTTCAACTTGATGACGGCTTTTCGCAAATCCGGGTTTTCACTTTTTAGCTGCGCCAGCGCCAATGCGACCTCTTCCTCAGAAGAAAGGTCTTCCAAACCCGGAGGTAAATTCAGATTTAATTTTTTAAAAATGCGCCGGCTGCCCGATTTGGTACCTAAATAGTACAAGGAAGGATCACAGCCATACACCGGGATATCCAAAGCGAGCGCCAATTGCTTTTCAGCGACCGTTTCGTTGAAACAAACCATGTGCGCCAGTTCGGGGTATTTGATCTGCTCTTTAATCCTTTGTATCAGCCTCGGTCTTTTCAGGATTTTTTCTGTCAATGAAATCCGGGAAGCATCGTAACAACTCAGCAATGTGAGCCTTTTCCGGGCATGGTAGCCCGTGATCCCCGGCAAAAGGTGGAGGTAATAATCAATGATGCTGTCATCTATCGGAAGGCTGGAAACGAAAATTACCCGGGTGCGCGGCATCCGCAACAGCATCAGCAGGCACAGCATTCTTTCTTCATAATGAGCAATCCCTTGAATGGATCTCAGGATTTCAGGATCTAAAGTCAGGCTGGGTATGACGACCACCGTTTTTTCTGCGAGGTCGTTTAAAAAAATCTCCTCGTAATGGGCCGCAAACCGCTGTTGCAGAAAATTAAAAGCGGCATCTAAGCTGGCAATTGAATCGTTTTGCATATCATCAGGCTGAATAGTGCCCGAAAAATAGCCCTGAAATGAAGCCCTGAACAATGACAAAGGTCATCCGGAAAGAGGATATAAGACGGCAGGCGCCTTTTTCGCCCCATCTTATTCAACCCGATTTCCCATTTGTTACTCTGAAAAAAAATCCCGACATTCACCCATTGCTCATCATAATCACCTTAAATGTCTAATCCGCTCCATCCGGAAAATCACCTGCCCGACGATCAAACCATCATTGCTCAAACCCGCGCCTGGGTAAAAAACGTAGTTGTTGGGTGTAATTTTTGCCCATTTGCCAGTCGGGAAGTACAACGGGACAGCATTCACTATGAAGTCATCCGGTCGGAAGGAATGGAGACTTGCTTAGAGGCGGTGCTGCGGGAATGCAAACGTTTGGATGAAGACGCTGCTGTTGAAACGACGCTGCTCATTTTCCCAGGCGCTTTCGCGCAATTTGAAGATTTCCTGGAGTTGCTGGAGTTGGGCGAAGCCCTTTTGCTGGAACACGACTACGAAGGCACTTATCAAATCGCCAGCTTTCATCAAGACTACTGCTTCGCCGATGCGCCTGCCGACGACCCGGCCAATTATACCAATCGTTCTTTGTACCCCATGCTGCACTTGCTCCGGGAAGCAAGCCTCGACCGGGTATTGGAAAACTACCCCGATCCGGAGGGCATTCCGGAGCGCAACATTGCTTTTGCCCGCCAAAAGGGGTTGGCGCACATGCAATTGCTGCGGGAAGCTTGTTTGGAGACGATGAGTTGAAATCACGCCATCTTTTTATTCGCCTCCATGCACCACAGCAGTTCCTCCAAAAATTGCTTTGCCCTTTTTTCTGTGGCTTCGGGGTCTGCCGGGGTTCCATGCTCATCGTAGGTCTCCTGCACTTTTGGTCCCGGGTACATGGCTGGCACGACCCATGCGCCAATTTTCCATAAGGAAAAAACCAGTGAAGTCGTTACCTGCGCACCGCCGAATTGTCCGTTGGAAGCCGTAGCAAGCGCAATGGGTTTTCTTTTCCACTCCGGGTATAAAAGGTCAATTACATTTTTCAGGCTTGCCGGGTAGCCACCGTTGTATTCGGGCGTGACGATGATTACGCCGTCTGCCGCTTTTATCTTTTCTGCAAATTGTATGACCGCAGCTGATGGATTTTTCAAAGCTTTCAACCGCTCCTCAAAAATGGGGAATTGATATTCCATCAGATCGAGCGGCTCAACGGTAGCCAGCTTGTTCTCTTCGATGTATTTTTTGAAAAATAAGGCAATTCTGTGGCTGTTGCGGCCAATTCTGACACTTGATGAAATAATAGCGATATTCATGTTTCGGATCGTATTTATCCATTAAACACTTTGGTTTGCCCACAGTTCAGTGTCCGCTGGAAAGGGAAGGCGTGCCAGCAATTGCTGCATGAAGCGTGTTTGGGGACGATGAGAGACCACGCGAGGCGGAGCCGCCATCATCCGTTGCATTCAAATCCCTGTGTGATGCCGATCACCGATATTTAACCGACCCGCCGCTAACTTTAATCGGTGTATTAAGAATTGGTACTTTAAAAACAAAATATTCAGTTGCATACAAAGATAAAATATCTTTGCTACCCATAAAAACACCTGTTAACATGCACCAGCTCAACAAAGCGTTCTTCCAAAACATCACAGCCTTTGCTTTTTTCATCACCCTGATGGCCACGCCGTCATCCGCACAAACCAAAGCCCCCAAGCCCGTTGACCCGCCCAAAAAGTTTGAACAACAATATACCCTGGTGCTCAACAACAAACCGATCGTTTACCGTTCGGTTGCTCAGGAAATCTACATCGCCAACGATACTGGAGCCTACGTGGGCAATTTTTGGTGCGTGGCCTACCTGAAAGGCGACCTGAAAGCCCCGATTGACGCCACCCGCCCTGTTACGTTTATTTTTAACGGCGGCCCCGGCTCTGCCTCCGTGTGGCTGCATCTGGGCTTTTTTGGTCCGAAAATCGTGCAGGTAGACAGCGACGCCCGCACCGACGACGGCCCGGCGCCCTATAAACTTCGCGACAACCCGCATTTTATGATCGAACACTCCGACCTGGTGTTCATTGACCCGATTGGGACGGGTTTCAGCAAAGCGATCGGCGCGGGGAAAAACGAAGATTTCTGGGGACTGAATGAAGACGCGGCTTCCATTGCCAAATTGATCCGAACCTGGATCACGGAAAACAAACGCTGGCAATCGCCAAAATTTATCGCGGGAGAAAGTTTCGGTACTACCCGCGCCGCTGCGGTCGCCAACGCGCTGGAAGGCGGCGGACAAAACCTGGCGCTCAACGGCCTGATCCTGATTTCTCAGGCGTTGGACTATGCCGGTTCTACTTCGGTACACGACAACATTACCTCCTACTTTACTTATCTGCCCGCCATGGCCGCCACGGCCTGGTACCACAAAAAGGCCGGCGCAGGGAAACAATTGGAGGATTTTGTACAGGAAGCGCGGGAGTTCGCCTACAATACGTATTTACCGGCCTTGTACAAAGGAACCCTGCTACCGGCAACGGATAAAAAAGCCGTTGCGGAACGCTTGTCGTATTTCACCGGCTTGCCGCAGGCTTACGTTGAAAAATCGGATTTAAAAATCCTGATTCCCCGCTTCCGCAGCGAGTTGCTCCGCGACAGCAATCTGGTAATCGGCCAATTAGACGGACGCTATTTTGCCGAAGAAATTGACCGCGTTTCGGAAACCCCAACCCTCGGCGACCCGGCGGATTATCAAATCGAAAGCGCCTTCACAGCTGCGATGAATGACTACTTAGTCAATACACTGGGCGTAAAAATGGACCGTCCTTACCTCACCGGCAACGAACAGATTTACAAAAAATGGAACTGGAAACCAGTGGGCAAAGACGAAGGATGGGAACCTTCCTACGTAAATACCGCCCCAGGGCTCGCACAAACCATGCGCCGGAACCCACAGATGAAAGTGATGATCGCCAGCGGCTACTACGACCTTATCACGCCGTTTTTTGATGCGGAATACACCTTTTCCCGGCATGGATTCAAGCCTTCGCAACTCATTTTTAATTATTATGAAGCGGGCCACATGATGTACAACAATCGGGGTGTTTTTGAAGAATTGGCGTGGGATATTGAGGATTTTTATAAGAAAAAATAGTTTACTTACAAACCACCATCCACCATCCACCAGCGTTAACCGGAGCATTGACATAGATATTCTCCGCTTTGATCAAAGGCAAATTGGATTGGTCAATGACTGCAAACAAGGTGATGTTAAAGCTCAGTTTCGCCTGCAAGCCCGCAGGCGCCTGCAAAGGTTTGTTCGCCTGATGCCAGGTATCGAGCTGTTTGGCTAAGTCGCAGGCAAATTGCGCCAGCGAAATGCCCTCCTTACTGCCATCTTCCGATAAATACAAATCGTCAATCAGGTTGATGGAGGCGGGCACCCAGATTTGCTGGCCGGCAGCTCCGATGCTGATCAGGTCAAGCAGGTTGTAAGCGTAATTGGATTCCAGCTTGAGCAGCCGGTCGCCCACACTGGCCGATCCTGCCGAGATAAAAGGCGCCAGAATCTCACTCAGCGTATCGCTCAAAGCCGGGAAAGTGGTTGCCTGTACATCAGCAATGCGCACTAAAGGCAAAACCGGATTGGCAAAAGCAATTTGGGCTGTCGTATAAACGATGCGGGGATCCACCGTTTGATCGCCGGCGCCGAGGTCGGCATTGCGCACCACCCAATATTGGGTCAGTGCTGTTTGTCGGGTGACGGCATCAATATCCGGCCATAAAGCGGTTAGGCGGTTGGGTTCTGTCGGATCGGCTGCATAAGGGTACTGCAAAACGTACCAGTCGCCAGGGCCGGGTGCATTAGCAGGCGGCACAAGCACAGGTTGCGTGCCATTGGGGGCTTGACCGTTAATACTGGCCGGGTATTCTGCAAAAGCCGCACTGTCTCCGTACAAGGTCAGCGTGTTACTGGAAATCTGTTTGAAACTCAGTACGAAATGCCGCCGGATGACTTCCGGGCTGTCTCCCAAACGGCGGGATTTTAGCCCCAACGACGCCATATAATTCGTGTATGCCGAAGCAACATCCTGGATCAAGGGCGTCAGGATGCCCACCATCGTAGTTAATTCGTTTGGTACAGGACCGCTAATTGCAGCTTCTGCTTGCTGGAGGAACAAAGTTCTCAAACTGCCATACGCTGCATTAAACGCAGCAAGTGACTGGAACAAAGCCACTAAGGGCGATACTGCTGCTTTAAGCTGCGTGCTCCCGTTGAGGTTCGTTACGGGCAGGTTGTAAATCAGGTCGAACCAAAGTTCATCCTGAGCGTTGAGGGCAGCAGGCACTACGGCAGCCTGATATTTCCACTTGAGGGCGTCTTCAACCGGGTTTTTCGATGCCAGGAGCTGATCGCCGGCGCCTTTCGCCGATTGGCTTTCCAAAACCGGGTTTTGGGGATATTGCCGCAAAGGCACCGGAATATTGGCGGTTCCCAGCCCAAAGACAGCAGGCTCCTGGTTATCGGCCAAAATATAGCGAAGCCAGGAAGACGGCGTATATCCAAAATCCGTTTGTTCGTTTTGTAGCAAATGTTCAATAAATACGGGATTGTAACTCAGATCGAGATCGAGGTCGGCCTGGGTTTGTGGATGCTTGGCGGTCGCCAGAAAATTGAGATGCCCCGGGTTGTCCTCCCCGCTTGTTGGCGTTAGTTCCAATTTGGCGTTGGTCAGGGTATAGTCGCGGGCGTCCGAGTCGCCATCCCCGGCGGTAATGCTGCCAAAAAGGCGCGGCTCCTGGCCTGGCTGATCGCCGTTGTTTTGCACGGTCACCGGCGCTTGCACCACAGCAGACACCGTATAAGCAGTAGATAGTTTTGAAAGCAGCGCCTGCTCAAAGCAATCCATCGCACTGGCGATCTCACCGCTTTTCCCTACAAATACAGGAATCAAGCCTTTTTTGAGGGCGGCTGCCAAATTGGCCTTTGCTTCCATGATGTTTGCGTAGTTGGCGCTGTCCGCTTTCGCCATCGCAGCAGCCAGTTCCGGATCCAGCAATTCATCTGTTGAATTGAGGAAATTGATGGCTGCAGCGTCCACATCAACATTGGTAAAGGTTTTAAGCTGCGTATCGGGTTTAAGTTCCGAATCGTAAATCGTAATTTGCGCTTGTTCGCTGGGCAACAATTGATTAGACAACGGCGCCAGTGTAAAATAAGTAAAATCGTCCGCTTTGAATTTCAAACCGAGGCCTTTCGTATTGCTCCATTTAACCGCCCATAAATAAGCAGAAGTGTCAGCAGCGCTAAAATCAGGATTGCCGGTCCGCGCAGCCAGTTTCACCAATCCGTTTACGCCGTCAAAGCCATTGAAAACTTTTTCAAAGTCCTGTGCAAATGCCGTGATGTTGCTCGAAGGATCGCTCTGATCACTCGTCGCCTGGGGTTTAACCACAAATGCATTCGACGCCAAATTGGGCATCTGATCGGCATTGTTGGGCAAAAACCCGTCGCGGTAAGCGGTCATCCAAACCGAAACCGGGATGATGCTACCCTCCGTTCCGGCAATGTCTGACGGTGTAATGGCGATGGGCAGGTTGAGCGACAAAGGCTGTGGTGTTCCCTGGTTGAAAACTTTATTCAGCTCATTGACCACCTGGCCGGCAAAACTGGTCAGCGGCGACTTCAGGAAGCTGTCTTCCGCAATGATTTTCCCTTTGGGATCGCCAGACGCTCCGGCAAAAAGCGTAGTTGATACTTGCCAGTGGGTATGGGGATCGTTGAGTTGGTGAAGTACAAAATAGAGTTTGTACAAAGCGATTTGTGCCTGTTGCTGCAAGTCTTCGTTGTTACCGGGGGCATCGCCCAGGTTTAGTTTTTCCACCACATAGGCATTGCTGCCAAAATTGCGGAGGACTTGCGAAGGATCAAACCGGGTTTCAAGCGTCAAAGCGGCTTTGCCTGTTTGGTCAAAGCCAATCCGATAGGCAACACTGACGCCGGGCCATTCTGCCACCGACCATATTGTGTCGGCGTACTGCACTTCAAAAGGCAGGTTTAGAGCAGACGCCCCTAGCATATTGCCGTATACATCCCCCATCCGGAATTGCAGGCTGGACTGGGCGCCAATGGCCGCGTAAATATTCGGGAGCGGGTTGATGCCCGAAGGCGCTGCCGCTTGAATGAAATTATAAACCGGTACGACCTGTCCGTAAGCATCGGTAGAAGGATTGGCCGCCTTCGGAGCATCATCGGGGCTGATGGCGCCCTGGCTATTGCTTTGCTGTTGCGTGGGACTGACAGACGGGCTCCACCCGGAGGCGTTTAAGCCCTGCCCGGCATTAGCTGAAATTTGGTATTGCAATAAATGGTAAAGCTGGGCAATACTTTCTTCCGAATAAGGCGCTATCGTTGGATCATCTTCTGAAGCGCTGAGCAAGCGGGCTGCCGGATTGGCTTCAAAAGCGATGCAACCCGTCGGGTGCGTGGGCTGGTAGTCTTGCAAAGGAACGCCTGCCGCGGTGGCAGGGCCAATATACAAGGCATTCACCACCTCAGAGGCGGCGGTTACCAATACATTGTGCCATTTTTGATACAGCGTATTCGCAGGAAAACTAACCAAAAGCTGCAAATCAGCCTGCCCGCCAACAAACATGGAATCCGGAAAATCCTGATTGGCTGCATTGTTGTAATAGAGGAAAAATCCACCGGCATTGACAATGCTGTTTTCCCAAACGATGCGCAAAAAGTCAGCCGGATCACTTTGCAGCGCCGATACAGGCCCAAGATCAGTATCTAAGCTTTGGGCAAGCGCTTTAAAGCGCAGGGTTGCATACAAACTGGTGGGTTCGCTGCTGGTGGACAGGTTGGTTTTTACCAAAAAAGTACCTTGCGGGTTTTGTTGATCGGACAAGTACCCCGAATTGGGTGCGTTATACAACAGCGAAATCGAAGCGCCTGTCAAAGCGCCGGAGGTGAGCAGGGCTTCAATCCGGTCGCGGGTTTCTTCATCGGCGCCACCGATGGTGTATACAAAAGGCAGGTAGGAAGATTCCGTTTGTCCTTTATCGTCAATATTGAAGGTTTCGTTTTGTTTGATTTGGAATAATTTGATGCCGATCAGCAAACCTGGCGTCCCAGCGAGGGCATTACCGGATTGTCCTTCGTGGGGATAATCGGTTTGGATGGCCAGCGAAAGTGGCTGGCTATTCAACAATTGCTGAATG
Source organism: Saprospiraceae bacterium (assembly GCA_022841505.1). Taxonomy (GTDB): domain Bacteria; phylum Bacteroidota; class Bacteroidia; order Chitinophagales; family Saprospiraceae; genus JABWAJ01. Next base: position 10,902 of record JALHRK010000212.1, read on the forward strand.
CGGTTGGGTAGCGGAACAATAAATTGCGCGGCCTGCCCGTCGGCCTGCCAGGAGAGTCGGTTCCG
>JALHRK010000213.1 GCA_022841505.1 Saprospiraceae bacterium
TTCCGCCGAATGCCCGTTGCGCTATTCTGGACAACATCCTGGTGACCAAACTACTGCTCAATCAGGCAAAATTAGACAGTGTGGAGGTGAGCGACGATGAGGTGGAAACACAGCTCAATGCGCGCATTGACCGCATCCTTACCCTGATGAACAACGATATGACCCAGTTTGAAGCCTATTACGGCCAAACGATCAGCCAGGTGAAAGAGCAGTTTAGAGAGGACCTCCGGAACCAGTTGCTGGTGGAACGCATGCGCTCCAAAGTCATGGCGGGGATTACCGTCACGCCCTCTGAGGTGAAAAAATTCTTTGAGCAGATTCCCCGGGATAGTTTGCCTTACTTTAATTCGGAGGTGGAAATCGGCGAAATCGTTTACAAACCTCAGATTAATCCCGAACAGCGGAAAAAGTCTGTTGACAAACTGGAGGAAATCCGGCGCCGCATCATAGAAGATAAGGAACCCTTTGAGGCAATGGCCCAAAAATTCTCTGACGATGGTTCGGCCCGGGCAGGCGGCGACTTAGGCTGGGCCAAACGCGGCAAATTTGTGCCGGCGTTTGAAGCTGCGGCCTACAAATTGGAAAAAGACGAAATTTCGCCGGTTTTTGAATCGGAGTTTGGCTTTCACATCGTCCAGATGCTGGAACGCAGGGGCAATTCCATCCATGTGCGCCATATTTTGGTGAGGCCGGAGATTACGGATGAAGACATTGAACTGGCGCGGAATCATTTAGATTCGGTGCGGCAGTTGATCCAGAAAGATTCGCTCTCTTTTTCTATCGCCGTGAAGCGCTTTTCTGACAAAAACGTCCAGAGCTACAACAACGACGGGCGCATGGTGAATCCCGCTACCGGAAATACCTTCTTTGAAGTTGGCGACCTGGATCCGGATGTCTACTTTGCCATTGATACCATGAAAGTAGGCGGCATTTCTTCGCCTTTTGAATTTACGGATCCTTCCGGCGATGCCTATTTCCGCATCATTTTGCTGCAATCGCGCACGGTGCCCCACCGCGCCAACCTGAAACAGGATTATTCTAAAATCCAGCAGGCTGCGATTCAGGCCAAACAAAGTGAATTCATCAGCAGCTGGGTGGATGAAAAAACGGGGTCTACCTATATTGCAGTTGATAATTTATACAACGGCTGCCCCAATATCGTGCGGTGGCGAAAGGATAAATTAAAGCCTTAGTCATTTCACAAGAGGTATTGGCAAGAAAAATCCCACGTAGTTTTCTACGTGGGATTTTTCTTTTACGACCTGCCTGAACTGACAAAAAGAGGCTTTAGTTGTCTTTTGTCAATTGCTTTGCTTCGTCAAAAGAGAGTTGGTAATCGCGTACAAGATTGGCGGGTGAAGGCCGGAAATAGAAAAATAGCAGCATGCCGGCAACAAACCAGGCCAAGTGAATCGGGCGCCCGCTGAGCAGATAGGCCACCAGCAAGATAATATTTCCTCCTTCGATCATCGCCGAGCGCAGCAATACGGTAGTGCGATAGTGCATCGTTTTTTCGCTCAGCGTTTTTTGGTTCATGCCCTGATTCGTACGCATTTTGTGGACAAACCAGGCAGCTGTAAACGCAGCCAGCGCAAGAAAAGGCGTCACCATGGTCAGCGTCGAATTCTGGGTGGAAGCTTCGTCAAAGGCAGCTGTGCCCTGGTATCTCAAAAATACAGCGACTGCACAGAACAACAACTGACCGGCGGCAAGGGCATAAAAAATGGTGCTTAATTGTTTGAAAAAGCTATTCATGGCACTGCGTTTTACAAATTTTTGAAAAACAAACATACTAAAAAACAAAATGCCGGAAGCACGTTGAGGTGTCCGGCATTTTGTTTTTACTTCATCAGGTTTAATGCACGCCGTGCATCCACTTTTTCATAATGGGAGAGACAATCAGCAGAAACGCTGCTGCGCCCAATACAATGTAGACGCCCGAGTTCATATAGACCTGAGCAAAAAGGGTCAATTCTTCTCCTTTACTTGCTCCTACAGGAGATGATGTGAGCGTGCCCAGGTAACCGCCGATTTTGTGCCCAAATGCAATCGAAAGGAACCATGCGCCCATTACAAAACCAACTGTTTTTGCAGGCGATAATTTGGTCACAACGGAAAGCCCGACGGGAGACAAACTCAACTCTCCAGTTGTATGGAACAGGTACATCAACATCAGGAAGCCGACAGGAATCAGCGCTCCCGCATCCGCTGTATCAATAATGCTTTTTATCCCCAATACGATGATAAAGAAGCCCAACGCCATTTGTAATAAGGCAAAGAAGAACTTGATCGGCGTTCGGGGTTCCTTGCCTATTTTATGCAATTTAGCCCATATCCAGGTAAATACGGGGGCTAACAGAATGATGTAAAGTGCATTAAGGGCCTGGAACTGGCCTGTTTCAATGCCATGCTTTTCTACATATCGGTCCGTTAGAATATTTAAAGAACCACCTGCCTGTTCGAACAGCGCCCAAAAGATCATGTGAAAGAAGAATAAAGCAATGAATGCCAGAAGTCGCTGACCATCCGCTTTATCTTCCGAAGTAAATGCGGTATATAGCAGGTATCCAATGCAGGCAACACCAACAATGATTAATATGTAAGTAGTGACCCCTTCAGCATTGATCAGGAAAGCAAAAATGGGAACAAAAGCAAGAGTGCCTAATAAAATCAACCACTCTGCATTTAAGCCCATGAATACCGCCTTTTTTAAACCTACCGGATCAGGCGGCAAACCTTTGTCTTCAAAAAGGCGCATATTCCGCCAAAAGACTAAGATGCCTACCAGCATACCAATGCCCGCTGCAAGGAATCCCAGAGACCAGTGTACCTCGGCGAGGTAGCCACAGGTTAAGGGTGCCAGGAAAGCGCCGACGTTGATCCCCATGTAGAAAATCGTGAAAGCGCCATCTTTCCGGCGGTCATTTCGGTCGTAAAAAGTGCCAAGAAAACTGGAAATATTGGGTTTAAAAAAGCCATTTCCCACGGCCAGCAATCCTAAAGCGATGAAAAATAAGGTTTCTTCATTACTCATGTACGCATTGGTCGCCAACAAAAACTGCGCAGTCGCCATGAGAATACCCCCTAAAATAACCGCTTTCCGGAAGCCAAGCACCTTATCCGCCAGCATGCCACCCACCAGGGGGGCAGCGTAGAGTAAAGCATTGAAAGCGCCGTAAATGCCATAAGCCTGGGCATCGGCCTCGCCTTGTTCTATCTTTTCAAACAAGACTTTGGTCATATATAAAATTAAAAAGGCGCGCATTCCATAAAAGGAAAAACGCTCCCAGAGTTCTGCAAAGAATAAAGTGAATAATGCTTTTGGATGAATCTTTCGCTGTGATAATACCACCATGGGTACCCAAATCAATACAAAAATCCAACCGGCAATTAGTAATGTTAACGCAAAGCTCATAAGCAAAGTGGTTTAATAGTCCTGCTTCAAAATTTTATATGCATTCCGGCATAAAGAAAGTGATTTTTGTTTTATAAAAACAAAAAAGCCGTGATTTTAAAGATATTTTATGAGGGGAGGAAATGGGGGGATGCCGGGAAACCGACATTCGTGGGTCAGGCGGACCTTCCTTTCTTTTTTTCGTAGGTGCGGATGAAGTTGGAAACGATTTCCGAAATCATGTCTTTCAGCACCGTCTTTTTGACGTTGGCAATTTTTTGCAGTTTTTCGATTTTTTCTTCATCGAAAGTCAACACAATACGTCGGGTAGGGTATTCCTGCACGTTCATCGTTTCCGGCTCGATGGTGTTGCGGATCAGGGCGTCCAGCCCTGTTGGCGGACGGCGGACAGGCTTGGAGGAAGAGGCGGCCTGTTGTTGGTGCGAGGAGGAATCCATGTCGCGTTCGAGCAACGACATCTGGGCCTCGAAGGATTCTTCGAAGGCTTCGGTCAGAAAGGATTGCAATTCGGCAGCGAAGCCTTTTTGTGAAGCGCGCTTTTCGTATTTGGGCGGCGGCGGATCACTGGCCAGTTCAGGAAATAAAAGCAGTTCCTTCACCTGCGCTTTGCTGCCGGAAGACTCGCCCATCAGGCTTTCCAAACCATCGGTGAACCGCTTTTTGGCCATATTCTGAAAATTATATTATTTATTTTTTTTTACCACATAGTTCACAATAGGGGTTTCCACATAGCCGTCACGCTCTTTGTTAGTCAACGATGCCTTATGTGTACTATCCCGCCGAGTCGGGACAAGTTGTGAAAATAACTATGTACCTACGTGGTAAAGAAATACTTATTGTCAAATTCAAACTTCCAACTCTTCAGTTTCCGTCATGGCGCCTTTATTCAGCGGACGTTTGTTTTCTGTGCGGTCAATGATTTCTTTGCTTAGCGCTAAATAATCTTCCGCGCCGCTACTGTTGCGGTTGTATTCGAAAATATCCTGTCGCTGCGCCGGCGCTTCTGCCAAAGCGACATTATCGCGGATCAGCGTATCAAAAAGGATATCGCCAAAGTATTTTTTGAGCGTGTCCACCACGTCCCGGTTCAGTACTTTCCGGCTGTCGTACATGGTGGCAATCACACCGCCGATTTCTAATTGCCGGTTCAGTCGCAGCTTCACTTTCTGGATTACCTGCTTGATTTTGGCCAATCCCTGCATCGCCAGAAATTCGGTTTGCACCGGAATCATCACGGAATCGCTTGCTGTCAGCGCATTGAGCGTCAACAACCCCAAAGAGGGCGGGCAGTCAATGATGATGTAATCGTAGTTATCGCGAACTGGGTTAATCAGTTCTTTCAGCAGAAATTCCCGACCGGCTTCGTTGAGGAGTTCCATTTCCACACCCGAAAGATCGAGCACCGAAATGACGACATGAAGCCGTTCTTTCAGGTGAAACGGAGCGAGGTCTGATTCGCCCCGCATCGCTTCATACATGCTGGAAGGCTGCCGGGGGATGCCTAAGGCAAGGGTAAGATTGGCCTGCGGATCGAGGTCAATCAGGAGCACGCGCTTGCCCAATTCTACCAATCCTGCGCCAATATTCATGGTGCTGGTGGTTTTGCCAACGCCGCCCTTGTGATTGAGTAAGGATATGATTGTTCCCATAATTCTGATTCGAGCCGTCAATGCTGCGGCAAGCAAATTTAGTGTTAATTTTTGAACGAACCCATTTTCCTGAAAAATGTCAGGTATTGGACTGATACCAACGACCCGGAGTATTTCCTCCGTTGTGGTCATTTTCCCGGGCTGATTTGGTTTGTTCAAAGGTTCTGGGATCCAGAAAAGAGCGCGCTTCTTCCGGCGCTTCCAATTCCCAGGACGGCCTTTCTTTTACCTCGTCTTTTTCGGTTCGGTCTTTGTAGAGAAATGCCACAAAAATCCCAACCAATCCCCCCAGCAAATGGCTTTCCCACGATACCGTTTCTTTCCCCGAAGTAGGCACAATACCCAAAAACAGAGACCCGTAGTAAAAAAGCACCAGCAATGCCAGGACGATGGACTTGAGGTTTCGGCGGAAGATGCCCGTCCAGAAAACAAAAGCCACCAACCCATAGATTACTCCACTGGCGCCGACATGCGGACCTGATCTGGCCAACGCCCATACGGCCACCCCGGTTAAAATATAGATCATCAGAAATGCCGGAACGGCCACGCTTCTGTAAAAAAACAGGAGGATGACACTCATCACAAACAGCGGCGGCGTATTGGATATGATGTGCCCAAAATCGGCATGCAGCAGCGGCGAGGTGATAATGCCCAAAAGGCCATCTGCTTCGCGGGGATAGACCGCCCCCAGCAATCCCAGGTTGAATGCCGTCAACCATTGAACCAGGTGAATGGCCCACATCAGCAGAACAAGTTGGATCGGCAGCAAAAAACTGCGGTAGAGACGGCTTTCTTTTAATGGAGGCATGGCATTTGTTGATGTCAGGATAATATCTCAACCATTTTTAACAGTTTTGGGTTGAGTTCCAGGTTGTGTTTAGTGGCCTGGTCAAACGGTGTATACGTAATGTCTTTGTGAACGATGCCGATCATGACGCCTTTTTTTCCGTCCATCAAAGCTTCCACTGCGGCCATGCCCATTTGGCTGGCACGGAACCTTTCCATGGCAGTAGGGCGCCCGCCGCGTTGGATATGTCCCAGAATGGATACTTTGATTTCGTAGTTGCTGAATCCACGCCGTTTCACTTCCTCCGCTACTTTGAAAGCGCCGCCGGCTTCGTCACCTTCAGCTACAACCACAATGCAGGAGGTTTTTTTGTTTTCATAGCCATTTTTCAGCTTTTCAATCAACGAATCAATATCCGTTTTGCTTTCCGGAATAAGGATGGCTTCTGCACCGGTAGAAATCCCGGCCCGCAGGGCTATAAAGCCCGCGTCTCGTCCCATCACCTCTACAAAAAAGAGGCGGTCGTGCGCATTGGCGGTATCCTTGATGTTGTCAATTGCCGACATGGCTGTGTTGATGGCCGTATCGTAACCAATGGTGAAATCAGTACCGTACAGGTCATTGTCAATCGTGCCCGGACAGCCCACAAAACGCACATCAGGATATTCTTCCATAAAGACGGAAGCGCCCCGGAACGTGCCGTCGCCGCCAATGGCCACGACGCCCTCTATGCCTGATTTTTTCAAATTTTCGTAAGCTTTTCTCCGGCCTTCCACGGTCATGAAATCTTCGCTTCTGGCGGTTCGCAAAATGGTACCGCCCAATTGCATGATGTTGCTGACTGAATGCGAGTGCATGGGCACCAGTTCATCATCAATCAATCCCTGGTAGCCGCGCCGGATTCCGACTACTTCCAGGTTATAGTACAATGCCGTGCGAACCACAGCTCTGATGCAGGCATTCATGCCTGGGGAGTCGCCGCCGGAAGTAAAAACGCCTATTTTTTTCATAAAACGATAAAAGTTCATATTTCTTGAAAAGGGGTATTAGTATTGGCAGGTTGGTTAGCCTGCAAGGGCGTGAATTGAAGATATTTCGACGCCTTTAGTCCAAAGTTCATATTCACTCAAATCGAGATCGTCATTCCAGATCAACCCGTAACCGCCACTTCCAACCTGAACTCCTTTAAACAGTTTTTCATCTTTTAGTGCTTGAAAAGCCGGGGTTTGCAAACGGTCATTCAAAGAGTACAGCTTAATTACCCCATTGTCAAAGATGACAAACAAGCGATAATTACTCAAAGGCTCTACATACTTTATGGTGGGAAAATTTTCCATAAATTTTAGTGGTATCGCCGTCTTATTAACTTAATAAAACCCTTCGCCACATCAATCGTCCCTTCGTCCGCCCAATGGTACTGCTCAGCCACACTTAGCAACAGGCTCCGAGCCTGATCAAAAGACTCGTATTTATTGAGCACTTTCAGGGTTTCGTTCATCGCGTCCGCGTCTTTTCCGAACAGGTCATTCTGGTAAAGCAACCGGTCATTGATGGCCATTGCTTTGGTCAGATCGGTAACGGGGCGTTCACCCAATTTTTCGGAAAGTTCGCGGGCTTGCTCCATGGAAAACAACGCCTCTACTTTAGCGCTGACTTTGCCTTTATAGGATTCCGGTTCCGAGTGCCGTGGCGCTTGTGGCGCTGGCTCTGGTTGCCTTTGAGGCTCCGGTTGTTTGGGCGGTTCTGGCTGTGGGGCGCGTTCTTCAACTTTTGGTGGCGGCGGAGGTGGCGGGGCCTGTTTCACTGGTGTTGGCGCCGGTGTTGGCGCCAGGTCTTTGAGGGTGTCGGGAATTTCGATGATTTTGGGTGGCGCCGGCTTGCGCTGCGGTGCGACGACAACTGGAGGTTCCTCTGGTTTTGGTGCTGGCGGAACAATGGGTGCGGGCGTTACATACCCGGTTGCCGGGTTTAACACCGTATCGTACAACTGCCGGATGTAACTCAGCATCAGGTCGCGTTCAATCGGGGCAATTTGTCCGCCGCCGGCTTGAATGCTTTTGTAGAGGGAATTGATTTTGTCCAGAACTATGCCGGATTGTTGAAAATCCATGATGATAACCAGATTACGCAGGTGATGAAAGAGAACAGATAACGAATTAAACAACGAAATCATGTTCAGCCTACAAATATAGGTTGTCAAAGGGTAATCCGCGTTGAACTTTTGTTGAAAGTGGTGGAAAAATCGTCAAGTAGTGCATTACCGACCCATAGCGCCAAATTTTCTCAATGGGCGTATGGCCAAAATCATGCCCAAAACCGTCAATATTGCACCCATCATGAAGGGAGCGCCGGGAAAATAAACCGGCGCGTCTGGAGTGGTGAACCAGGAAAAAAGATTGGTCATTAACAGCGGCCCAACAATAGAAGTAGCGCTGATCAGGCCGGTGAGGGCGCCTTGTAATTCCCCTTGCTCGTTGGGGGGAACTTGTCCGGAAATGATGCCCTGAAGGGATGGCCCGGCAATACCGCCCAGCGCAAAAGGGATCATAAGCGCAAACATCATCCAACCTTGTGTGGCTAAAGCAAAACCAACAAAACCGATTGTAGAAAGACAAAGTCCGATAAAAACAGAACGCACCGCGCCAAGTTTGGGAATGATCACCCGCGTCAAAAGCCCCTGCACTAAGCCGATGGTCAGGCCTACAAAACCTAAGGAATAACCCACCCATTTTTCGTTCCACCCGAATTTTTCCATGGTGTAATACGACCAGGTGCTTTGCGAAGAATGTCCGGCGATGTATAAACAAAGCAAACTCCCGATAAGCCCGATAATGACGGGATAGCGGCGCATTTGCAATAGGCTGCCCACGGGGTTGGCGCGTTTCCAGTCGAAGGCCCTGCGGTTTTCCTGAGACAGCGATTCCGGCAGGATAAAATAACCATACAACCAGTTCAGTAAAGCCAGCGCTGCCGAAGCAAAAAATGGCGCCCGCGAACCGAATTGTCCCAGCAGCCCACCCAATACAGGCCCGATGATGAACCCCAATCCAAAAGCAGCACCGATCAGTCCGAAATTTTGCGCCCGTTTTTCCAGCGGGCTTACGTCTGCGATGTAAGCGCTGGCCGTTGTAAAACTGGCGCCGGAAATCCCCGCCAGCAAACGTCCGACGAACAACCATCCGATCGTAGGCGCAAAAGCCAGGAACAAATAATCAATGCCTAACCCAAACAAGGAAAGCAACAAAACCGGCCTACGCCCATAGCGGTCACTGAGGCCGCCAATAATTGGGGCGAAAATGAATTGCATAATGGCGTATGCAAACATGAGCCAGCCACCATAGCGCGCTGCTTCACTCATGCCACCACCAGTCAGCTCGGTAATCAGCTTAGGGAGCACGGGTATGATGATGCCGATTCCAATGACATCTATCAGAATGGTAATGAAGATGAACATCAGCGCATTGCCGCGAACTTGTGACATAGTCAGGCGTTTTTGGATGCCACTTAGCACCTCTTTAGTTTGCGGCAAAGTTAATTTAATTACACAGATTGTTTTAAAAAATATTCACTTTTTTGTTTATAATACTTTGGGAATGCTCAGGTCGTTTTTACAGAATAACCTACTGATAGCAACTGGCGAGATACCACCCTATCTGAATGCTCACAACTGGCAGGTTCATGGGCAGACGAGCCCGTCTACCCCCGCTATGATGGGGGCAAGCTGTCAATCGTCATCTGTGTGCAGGGCGACCGCGAGGGTCGCCCTACCGCCCGTACACCGTCTACCCCAACTTCCAACCTTCGCGATAATTCCGGGAAACGAACTGGTTGGCTTCGTCAAAATTGGTAATTTTCATGTTTTTGCCATCCCACAACAGCCTTTTGCGGCCGTAGTAATCGAATCCGTTTCTGTTGTTTGCTTTGCGCAAATTGTAGCTGCGAATGGCAAGGTTGCCCATCAGGACGGTTTCTGTTAGTGGCCCGGCGTAGTCGAAAGAGGACGTGAGTGCCTGGTGTTGTGCGCTGCCGTATCCCGCTTTGCAGGCTTCGGTCCAGGCGGCGTTGTGGCCGTGTTCGGGCAAAGGATTTTTTTCCAAAACGGGCATGTTGATTTTTTCGCCGGTTTTCAGGAAAATCTTAGGGTCGTTGCCGTAGGTGCCGCAGGTCATCACCCCTTTTTCGCCGATCATGATCACGCCGTTGCTGCTGTCGGCTTCCGCCAAAGGCTCGCTGGCCGGAATCCACTCGGGGTGGAAAGGCCGGATGCCGCCGTCGGTCCAGTGCATGGTTACTTCGGATGCGTTGCGGGCCGTTGCCGGAAATTTTATCTGCACATTCGAGGAGGGCGGGCAGCCTTCCGGGATGTATTCCGGCGTCCAGTCTTTGATGAACACCTGGCCGACGCTGCATTCCACTTCGGTGGGATAACCGAGTCCCAGCACCCGGAAAGCGGGGTCAATCAGGTGGCAACCCATATCGCCCAACGCGCCGGTGCCGAATTCCCACCAGCCGCGCCATTTGAACGGGTGGTAAAGCGGGTGGTACTCCACCCAGGGCGCTGTGCCAACCCAGAGGTCCCAGTCTGCAGCGCTCATGGATTTGATGCGTTTCTTTTTTTCGGTTGGCACCGGAATGCCCTGTGGCCAAACCGGGCGGTTCGTCCAGATGTGGACGTCTTTTACCTGGCCGATCAGGCCCTTGTCGAGCCAGTCCATCATCACTTTTTGGGTAGGATTGGAGGCGCCCTGGTTGCCCATTTGGGTCACCAATTTGTATTTGTTTGCGGCTTCGGTCAGCATCCGCGCTTCCTGGATGTCGTGGGTCAGCGGTTTTTGCACATACACGTGTTTGCCAAGCTGCATGGCGATCATGGCCGCAATCGCGTGCTGGTGGTCGGGCGTGGAGATGGTCACCGCGTCAATGGTGCCTTTCATTTCTTCCAGCATGACCCGGAAATCGGTATAAAATTTTGCGTTGGGGAATTTTTTTAGACTGTCTTTGCATTGCGCCCGGTCTACATCGCAAAGTGCGACGACGTTGTTGGCGCCGTTGTTCCAGGCGTTGGCGATGTCGCTGGTGC
>JALHRK010000214.1 GCA_022841505.1 Saprospiraceae bacterium
ACCGTCGCTGCCGTCGCGCTTACTGCGTTCAGGGCATTGATGAAACCGTCGCAGTTGTCAAAGCCGTATACATAGTATTCGTCCTGACGGCCGCATTCGCCTTCCGGAATGGCTACCGTGCCGAAGTTGCGCGTTACACCTGCTGCTGTCAACGGGTCGTTATCGGCCAGAATGTTGCCCAATACGTCTGTTACATAGAACAATGGTGCAACCATGTCCATACCGTCTGGTACGCAAACCTGAATCACAACAGGATCCGTCGGAGGATTACAAGTACCGGTTTCTGTTACCGTTACCGTGTAGCAACCTGCTCCGGCGCTGCCGAAGAAGTAAGCGCCAGCAGGAAAACCGATGTAAGTTACTACCGTAGTCGGCGGAGGCGTAGATCCGCCCGGGCCTGAGCCTGCAACCGGAGTTGCATTGACCGTGTAAGTACCTGCGCAAGTCGAACCGTTGGTTACGTTTACCGTAAACGAGCCATCGGGTACATAACCCGGGCTGATGAACGGACAGCTTGGCTTAACCGTCGTGGCGCTTACCGTGTACTGCGCATCCAATGTCATGAATGGAGCAGAAGCCGTACAGCCTGAAACGTTGTTCGGCGGCGCGATGCCGTCGCACGTTTCGGCGACAAACCACTGCAGTGATGTTCCCGGAGGAAGACCACCTACATTGACGGTGACCTGGCTGCCGATTACCGACACGCCCGTTACCGGAGCAGAGAAAGTCGGTACACCACCCAAGTTACATACGGTAGTAGTGAACAAAGCCTGACCGCCCTGGGGACAACCCGAAGCTTCAAGCGTCATGCCGACACCGCCGAGTGTGATCACCCAACAGTTGTCGGTCGGCGTGTTAGGAGCTGTGGAAGTAAAGCGCAGCGAAGCTGTGTTCTGTCCAATGTTTAACGTCGTCAAACCTGACGGGTTAGCACACTGTGCATTTGCGCTCTGCAACCCCAGCAGGACAAAAAGTGCCGAGAGCACTCCCACCCATACACGCGGAGAAACGAAAGTAAAATTCGTCCTTTCCATAAGATTACAATTTGTGTAAAGAATTAGGTTAAAAAAAATGATTATGATGCTATCTGAGAAAAATAGTCATCCCGCTTACGTTCGATAAATAAGCGAAAATAACTGTCGAATAGCCAAAAGTTTATGTTGTAAGCATTCTCCTAAAGGTCGTCGTCATAATATTAAGGAGTAGAAAACGGAGTGCAGGTCGTCTTTGGCACATCAGCGCTTTCTGCAAGCTTACAAGTTGTATTGTTGTTGGAAACGAATTTAAGCAGACTTGTCAAAGTATACAGACACACCGTCGTGCGGCTGTTGCTTGCCATTGTGCAAATGACAATCACCCCTCAAAGCAAAACATGCTTTAAAGGAAGCTGCGAAATCAATACCTTATTAGTGCTTTGGAAAATGAAACGTGATATGTTGGAAAACTCAACCGAGGTAATGAGTTATAAAAATAGAGGACAACTTGTTGAAGTGTAATTTTTAATGTCATGGGACTGCGATTTGCTTTTTCAACGGGACAAATGTAATATCTTTCCATCGAAAACCAACAGATACGGTAAAGTTTTTTTAAAATGCGTTCCCAAGGAGGAGCGGTAGGCTAAATCGGTCGTCTGCTGTCGTAAATTCTCAGTCTTTCTGGTACGGTGTTGTCAGTGCCCTGTTTACAAGATCGCACAAATATAAAGCTTAATCATCTGTTCAGGGATACCCTAAATATGGTATTTTCAAAAATACTTTTAAACTTTATGCTTTCCGGCTAAACAATACTGTTGTCATAGGCAATTTTAATGAGCCCGGCCGTATTGGTCGCCCCCAATTTGCGCATGATGTTTTTGCGGTGAACGCTTACTGTTTGATCGCTGATGTACAGCTCTTTAGCAATTTCTTTATTGCTAAAAGCTTGCGCAATCAACCCTAAAATTTCCAACTCCCGCTTCGTCAGGTTGTGTCTTTTTAACCCCCGTCCTTCCGTCAAAAAATTTGTGGCAGAACCAGGCCGTTTATTGTATTTATTGGAATCCGCAGGAAGAGAAAGCCCTTCTCCCATGTATCTTTCACCTGTCAGTACTTCTTCTATGGCATGATACAGCTCGGTAATGCCTCCATTTTTGAGGAGGTAGCCATTGGCGCCAAACCGGAAAGCTGATTTGATGATATCGGGTTCGCCATGAGAGGTCAGCGCCAGTATCTTGATCGAAGTTTTGCCTTCCTTAAGCATCCGCATGACTTCTAATCCATTCGTTTCAGGAAGATTCAAATCTAATATAATAAGGTCTGCTTCGGTGGTCTTTTTCAAGATACGGATGAGCTCCATCCCGCTACCGGCTTCACCAACGATGTCAAAATGGAGGGCAGGGTGTCTGTTTAAGACTGCTTTTAACCCTTCAATGAATATCCGGTGATCGTCCGCCAAAATTGTTTTGATCGTGCGCATTGTCAGTTAAATGTTGTCTGTGTTAGCCCGCTATTGGCCTGTTCAACAGGATTGAACATGCCGTAAGTGTGGCTACACACCATAGGGATTACGGAAAAAACGATCATTTGGCGTATTGGGGGTGGAGGGATCTATGCCGGAAATTTTCGAATTGTCCCTGCAAAAATAGAAAGATAAGCTATACCGCGCAATATCCACTGCTTGAAGCGGGAGCAAGATCAAAAACATTCGATTACAAACGGCTACAAACGACATTAGATGCTTATTAAACGGCTATCGCCTGGAGCTCCACACATCTTTGCCTCGTCAACAAATTTCATTCACACTTCAAATGATGTCGTTATGAACAATCTGAGGAATCATGTACAACTGATCGGTTGCTTAGGCAAGGAAGTAGATTACAAACAACTAGAGAGCGGAAATGCAATTGCAAGGGTATCTCTTTCCACGAAAGAAGTCTATCAAAATGGAAAAGGGGAACGGGTGATAGACGTGCAGTGGCATCAATTGGTGGGCTGGGGAAAAATTGCAGAGATTATGCAAGTCCTGCTGGCAAAAGGGAAAGAGGTCGCCGTACAGGGAAAGCTGACACACCGGACATTCGAGGACAAGGAAGGGAATACGCGGTATACGACGGAAGTCATTGTGAACGAGTTCATGCTACTGAATTAATGTCTGTCTTACATTCATTCTCATTATTAACTTTTTAAATATAAAAAATCATGAATAACATCAGAAACACGGTCATGCTCATTGGCCACCTTGGCAAAGACGCAGAAATGAAGCAATTGGAAGGCGGCAGAAGCCTGGCCCGGGTTACCCTGGCGACCAACGAAACCTACAAAAAGGAAAACGGGGAAAAAGTAACGGAAACCCAGTGGCACACCTGTGTGGGCTGGGGAAAAACAGCTGAATTAATGGGCAACTTGATGAAGAAAGGGAAAGAAGTTGCGGTTCAGGGAAAACTGACTTACAACAACTATGAAGACACCAACGGCGTCAAGAAGTCCATCCCGGAAATCGTGGTCAATGATTTTATGCTATTGGGGCCACCGGCTTAATAAGAGGGCAAGTAGGCAAGGGGCAAGGGGCAAGGGGCAAAAATTCCCAACTATTTGCCAATTTGCCCCTTGCCAATTTGCCCCTTGCCTTTTGCCTTTTGCCCTTTGCCTTTTGCCTCACTTCTTTTCCAGCGGCATAATCCAGGAAGCCGCCTGAAAATGCTGCCATTCCACACTGCCAAGATCAATGGCGGGGTCAATAAACGTCTGGTAGGGCCGGTCATTCAGTTTGGCCTGGATGTTCGCGTAAACAGCCACCTTTTTTCCGGCTGCCTCGTGGGATGCTTTGAGGTAACGGGCGAATTGCCAGATCATGTCCGGATGGGCGTAAAGTTTTCGGTTTTGCCGCTTGCTCAGGTACGTCGCAGGCCGTATGTTTTCTGAAATGCCCGTTTCTAAGTCCTTGACGGTAAAAGAGCCATAGCCCTGCTTGGACCGCAACATCATTCGCCAGGAGTAGCGGTGGCCCTCTTCTGTCCAGGCAACGGCGCCTTTGAAAAGGTGGTGTCGCAATGGAATCAGTAAGTGCGTACTTACCACAAGCATCAGGACGGCCAAAATCCAACTGCGCCGTTGTTGGCCAAATTGCCAATAAGCTGCTCCCGGCTCACCGGTTTCCAGCGTAATATCGGGAAATTTGAACAGCTTCATGCGGGCGGGCAGCTTACGTGACCATACAACCGGGAAATCCGGAGGAAAAAACAGCGCAGTCAGGCAAATAGACAAAGCCGGAAAAATGCCAATTTGAAAAACAAGCGTATTCACAAAATGGAATCCAATGCCAACTACAAAAGCAACCAACCGGGTTCGCCGGAACAAAAGCCAAAATGGCGCCGTCAGGTCAAAAAGCAGGCCGCCATAAGCCATAATAAAGGCCGTGCCGCGCCAGTCCAGCGCAGGGCCAATGACCGGCATTCCCGCTTTTTGCTGCAACCAGGTGGTTAAGGGCACTCCTCGCAACCAATCCGGGTTGAGCTTGGCAATACCGCCGTAGCAATAAACAACCGCCATCAAAAAGGGTAAAATCCAAACGCACCAGGCAGGCGCCACGCCGGAACGCAAAGCAGGATTGCGGCGCGCGTCAAACGAACAGCACCGGTGGGCCGGCAAAACGATCATCACGAAACTGATCCAGCAAAATAAATACCCATGATTTAGATAATGCGCTTTTTCCAGCAAAAAAAGCCAGGTGAATCCCAAGGCAAACAGGACGGCATTTAAACGATAACGCCAGCCAACAGTGATCCCGATGGCACTAAAAAGCAGCAAGATAAAACAAGCCGACATCCAGGGTTCAGGGAGGGGTTGAACCCACTCAAACCCAATGTAGGCAAACCGGAACTTTCCGGGTTGGAAAGCCCCTTCATGCAGGTGGTAATACAACCAGGTTCCCAGCACATCCGCAAATCCGAGCAGGCCAAATGCGACGCGAAAAAAAACCAGCGACGCAATATTCAGGGGTTGGAAGAGTCGGTTCATTCATATTACAATTACTCCCAGGTAAAAATTTTCACCTCTACCCTTCTGTTCTTCGATTTCTCTTCGGTATTCTGAACCTCTCCCTTCCCTTCCATATAGATCCTGTCTACAATGAAGCCGTTGGATGTGAGGAGTAAGGCAATGTTTTTTGCCCGTTCTTCTGAAAGGCGAAGGTTGTACACATCCGCGCCAATGTCGTCTGCAAAACCAACAATTTCCGCTTTTTGGATGGTTTTGTCGCGTAGAGGAGACAAAAATTTATCCATTTTCAGCACTTGATCGGCTTCGATGGCGGATTTAGCAAAATCAAAATAAACGACATGGTGGTATTCTTTGAGCGTCTTGCCTTTTGACGTCAGTTGGGGTTCTTCATTGGCTACAACCGGAGCGGCCGGCGGTGGCGCAGAAGTGGGCTGGAGCAGCACTTCGATGGTGTAAAAATTCCGGTTGCCCCACTCCGGGATCAGAAATTGGTTTTGATAAGGTTTGTAATACTTTTTTCCCACACGGATGTCTACCGTTTCCAGAGCCCCAATGCACAGAAAAAACCGGCCATCTTTTGCGGTTGTAATCGGCGCTCTGCCGGCAATTTCCACCGTCGCCTGCATGGCCAGGTCCAAAACAGAATCCTTGACAAAGCCTTCAACAAAAGTAATTGGGTCGCTGTAGAGTTGTTCGGATAGCTTAAAGGCATAAATGTCCATCCCGCCTTTTCCACCCGGACGGTTAGACGCAAATAATCCGTTGGCGCCATCGGCCGACAGGAAAAAACCAAGTTCCCGAAAAGGGGAATTGACCGGCGGGCCGATATTGATTGGCGGGCTCCAACTCCCCGAACGTTCGTCTATCCAGCTCATAAAAATGTCCTGTTCGCCCAAACCGAGGTGGCCGGTCGAAGAAAAATAGAGCGTTTTTCCGTCGTTGGTAATAAAGGGGGCCTCTTCATCGAGTTCCGTATTTATCTGCGGCCCCATGTTGGTCGCTTCCCCCCACGTACCATCGGCCTGTTTCAGGCAGTACCAAAGGTCGGTGCCGCCTATGCCGCCCGCACGGTTGCTGGCAAAGAACAGTTTTGTGCCGTCGCAGCTGATGGCCGCCTGCGACTCCCAACGCTCCGAATTGGCCTTGCCTTGCAACGGTTGCAGGTTCGTCATTTCAACCCCGTCCACCGCTGCTTCCCAAATATCACAGGGCCCAAGGCCGCCTTCCCGGTTGCAGGCCGTGAAATACATGCGCCGCCCGTCCCGAACAAAGGTACACATGCCCTCATTTCGGGGCGTATTGAAGCCGCCAACCTGCTTACTGGTCGTCCATTGATTGTTTTCCACCCGGCTGAAAAACAGGTTTTCGTCGCTGCGATCGTTTTTTCTGCGGTTGAAATAAATCAGCGCCTGGTCGTTGGTCAAAAATGGGAAATATTCATCTGCCACAGTGTTGATCGCAGAACCCAGGGCATTAATATCGGTCAGGTTGACGAATTTGAGCGAGTCCAGCGACACTTCGCACGCCCGGATATTGGACATCAGTTTTTTATCCAATTCGGGTTCCAGCTTTACTTCCTGTTCGCCATTCAATCCAAATACTTCAAAGGCATCGGAGCGCAGGCGTTCGTATTCCCGAAAATAGCCGAGCGCTTTGCGGTAATCGCCCGTTTTGTAGTGCAATTCGGCAGTCTGGTAATAAAGTACCCGCGAAAAAGTGGGGTTCACACGCAAAATGTCTTCGTAATACCGGATGGCTTTGTCGTACTCATTCAACTGCTCGCAGCAAAGACCGGCAGCCCGGCGCGCTACTGCAAATTCAGGTTGTAAAACAATCGCGTCTTCAAAAAACTGAAGGGCGCGTTTGTACTTTTTCTCCAGCAAAGCCAATTCGCCATCGCGGTAGGCTTTGGCGGCAGCATCGTTTGTTTGCTGCGCCTGCATGCAATCCGGCGCCAAAAAGAAGAGGAAATTTAACAAAATCAGGGAAATCCTGATGAGGGATGAAGTTGAAAATCGGTTCATGGTATTTTGTTGTAGATCGTTGTACTTGCAAGGCAAGATATAAAACTATCCGTTATAGAGCATATATGTTTACGTCAAATTTCGGGAAAGGCGGGTTTGTAGGCGGTGGACGGTAGGCGGTGGACGGTGGACGGTAGACGGTAGACGGTAGACGGTAGACGGTAGGGCGAGACCCTCGCGGTCGCCCTGCGTGAAGTTAGTAAGAATGCATTTGAAATCCGTATCTTCGAATTTCATTCATCCATTAGCCTATGCAAACCTTCACCAGCACGCTGTCTAATCAGCATTTCCCGGTTTCGGAAAAAGTAAAAGGGGATTCCATCAGTTTATCGCTACTGAAATTTATTCAACGTGAGTCTCCACAATTTGATTCAACAGGTCTGATTGCCATTAGTGAACTCAATCGGTACCGCCATCGGTTCATCGAATCTTCGCTGGAAAAAGAGCTCGGTGAAATCAGAATACTGGAAAAAAGTGTCCTTGATACGCTGCAAAATGATCAAACGCTCTCTGACAAAATCAATTCAGAAACAGCCGCCCGGCAACTTAGTTTTGGCCAAAAACTTGCAGATCGTATTGCCGCTTTTGGCGGGAGTTGGACCTTTATTATTGCTTTTTTTTGTTTTATTCTTTTTTGGATCGCAACCAATGTGTTCTGGATGATGAACAAAGGTTTTGATCCATATCCGTTTATCTTACTCAATCTTATCCTGTCCTGCTTAGCGGCCCTGCAGGCACCGGTGATTATGATGAGCCAGAACCGGCAGGAAGAAAAAGACCGGGAACGATCGAAAGACGATTACATGATCAATCTAAAATCTGAATTGGAAATCAGAATGTTACATGAAAAAATGGATCATCTGATGCTGCGCCAGCAACAGGAAATGTTCGAAATTCAGCAAATTCAGATAGAGATGATGAGCGAAATTCTCGAAAAAGTTACTTCGCGTTCCTGAAACAGCCTGATGATGAAAAAATTATATTGGCAAGACACGCTTAACCTGCTGCGCAAGCTTCGGCTCCGCCGCGTCTGGAATATGGCCCTAGTTTGGAGTTCGTACCAAATTACCCGCTTAGTCAAACGGCCTGTTCAATGGGGATTGCCTTTTACTTTATCCATAGAACCGACCACCGCCTGCAACCTCCGCTGCCCGGAATGCCCGAGTGGCCTACGCAATTTTACGCGCCCAACCGGTAACCTGAAAACTGATTTTTTCAAAAAAGTGATGGACGAGGTTCACCGCGATTTGATGTTCCTGATTTTTTATTTCCAGGGCGAGCCCTATATCAACCCCGATTTTCTAGAAATGGCAGCTTATGCTTCGCGCAAAGGGATTTATACCATTACGTCCACAAACGGGCATTTTCTCAACGACGCCAATGCACGGCGCACGGTGGAGTCCGGCCTCAACCGGCTCATCATTTCTGTTGACGGCACCACGCAGGAAGTGTACGAAAGCTACCGGATTGGCGGGAACCTGGAAGCGGTGCTGCAGGGTGCGCGCAATGTGGTGAAATGGAAAAAAGCCTTAAAATCTTCGACCCCGCACCTGATTTTTCAATTTTTAGTCGTCCGCCCAAACGAACACCAAATCGAGGAAGTGTACCGGCTCGCCGCCGAAATCGGCATTGACGAAGTGAAACTCAAAACCGCGCAGGTGTACGATTACGAAAAAGGCAACGACCTCATCCCAACTATTGGTCGCTACGCCCGCTATCGTCAAAACGAAGACGGCAGCTATTCCGTGAAAAATAAACTGCTCAACCACTGCTGGAAACTCTGGCATTCCTGCGTCATCACCTGGGACGGCGCCATTGTCCCCTGCTGTTTCGACAAAGACGCCAATCACCCAATGGGATCGCTGCGAGAAGCGTCCCTGAACGATATCTGGCACAATGCCGCTTACACTCAATTCCGGAGGCAACTCCTGAAAGGTCGCAACCAGATTGACATTTGCACCAATTGTACGGAAGGGTGCAAAGTGTGGATTTGACACAAAGCCGAACGAATAAAATGCAGGGAATTACCCGATCTTCAAAATCTTTAGCGCCAAACATCATTTTTACTCCCCCGTACAACAATACTTTGCCCCGGCCTAACAACAATCCTTCGCTTGTGGCAAAAGCCTTGCCACATTCGGTTTTCCGAATATTTTAGGGATTTTTGCAAAAAAAATCCAAAGGTTGTTGCTTACTATAAAAAGAATCCTCATCTTTGTTATCCGGTCGCTAACCGAAACGATACCAATAGATTATTTGATTCTCTGAATCACTCCCGACAGGGGGCCTGCAAATGTGCGGCAATAGAAAGCATGGCGAAAGAAACGGCTAGATATGCCGTATCCGCCGCACGAATGAGCGATGAACACTTGCGACCTTTATTTTGCCTCAATTCTTCTGAAAACCGCCAAACTTTGTCATTCGGTTGACTACCGTTGAAGACATCAGGCGGCTTTCACGCAGCAAACAAAAAAACGAGCCTGCTTAGGCGCTTACCTTGCGTACGTGCTTTTGCAGAAACAAATATTGTTTACTCCATACCCTTACACCGCTCCCGGATTACCTGGAGGCGATTTTAGCGTGCGTCGAATCCTTCCGAAGTTATTTCCGGAAGCCCGACAGCTACGCAGTGCAGGCGACAACCAGATGAAAACCCAAGCAGCGAGCAATCAGGCTATATACATTCAAATCAGGCGGGATATGATACACAAGACCATTATTTCGGGTTGTCTGGAGTTTGGCAATGCCAGAAACTTCGACTACGTGACCAAAACTTACACCCAACGCGCAGAAACCCACTATCGGATGGACGTGCTGTTCAAGTGTGAAGACATCTTTGTTGAGGAAACGGCTACCCTCAATATCCCGCGCTACATCGGGCAGGCAACGTACAAAAGTTGGGACAATACCATCAAGTTGCTGGAATACATTGCCCAGTTTGCCGTTGCAGGCGACCTCTCTGCCTGGATGACGGAAAACGGTCAGGTGATTAAACAAGCGATGATCGAGCCGAAAAGCGAAAAGGTTGCGGTGCAGTCTTACCTCGCCGGAAGGGAACTCGTGAAAGAAGAAGGCCGTGAAAATGAAGCCATTGCCGCCTTAAACACCGCCATTGAAAAATACGAACGCCACGCCCTTGCTTACGAGCGCCGCGGCTACCTCAACTACAAACTCAAAAATTACCCGGAAGCGCTGGAGGACTATACCAAGTGCATCGCCATCAATGCTTCCCGCCCGGAGCCTTTTGTTGGCCGCGCTGCCATTCGCATCATGCAAAACAAGGACGGCGACGCCATTGCGGAATTGGAAAAAGCCATCAAGCAGTCCATTCCATTGCAGCCCATCCACTGGAATGCGCGCCGCCTGAAAGCGGAATGCCACCTGCGTCGCGAAGAATTCAAAGAAGCCGCTACCGAACTTAAGTTCTTTACCCAGCGGGCTTTTTCGACCGATAATCCGAACCATCAGAAATTGCGCAAAGCCTGGTTCAACTACGGCAAAGCGCTCATGGCGCTGAACGAATTTGGAGAAGCGCAAAAAGCCTTCAACAGCGCACTGGAAACAGCCCGTCACGATGGCGATGTCGCCGACGCAGAACTGCTGCTCCATCGCGGGTTGGCTCTGCGCCAGGGCGGCCAAAGCGGCTACCTGCGCGACTGGAAAGCCGCTGCTGATCAGGGTTTGGCCCGGGCTGCGGAGTTGCTGGAGGAAGTGAAGTAGTGTACGTCTTTAGCGTCCGATAGTTGCGTTATGCGAAGGGCCAAAATTGGTCATCCCGTCCGACGGGCGGGACTCCCACTTTTGGCCCTTCGCATGCCTTGCTCTCGAACGCTAAAGAGCAGCCCCCCCCTAAATAATTAAAGCCGCCTGTTTCTTCGTGTGAAGGGACAGGCGGTTTTTGTTGTCCAAGT
>JALHRK010000215.1 GCA_022841505.1 Saprospiraceae bacterium
GATCCGTAATTTTTATCCAATCGCCATGCCGCCAGATGCCCGGGTACATTTCGAAATAACTGTCCAAATATTTTTGACGCCCGGGGTCGTTCCAGAAATAGATCGGCATGCAGGGCATAGGCCGGGTGACCACCATTTCGCCGACGGCTTCCAGCAAAGGAGTTCCGGCTTCGTCCCAGGCTTCAATGCCGGCCCCCAGCGCCCGGCACTGGATTTCGCCAGCCCAAACCGGCAGGGTAGGGCAGCCCCCTACAAAAGCGGTACACACATCGGTGCCGCCGCTCATCGAACACAGCCAAAGGTCCGGTTTAATGTGCTGATAAACCCAGTCGAAAGCTTCCGGGGGCAGTGGCGAACCGGTAGAGCCAATGGATCGCAAGGCGCTCAGGTCGAATTGTTTGCCGGGTTCGAGTTGTTGCTTCATGCACGAAACCAAAAACGGCGCACTGGTGCCGAAGTGGTGGATGGGCGCCTGTTCGGCTAATTTCCAAAGTGCATTCAGGTCGGGATAGGCCGGACTGCCGTCGTACAAAACCATCGTAGCGCCGGCCAGTAGCGACGCCTGTACAAAATTCCACATCATCCAGCCGGTGGTGGAAAACCAGAAGAAATTTTCACCGGGGCGGACGTCGTTGTGGAAGGTCAGGTACTTATAGTGCTCCAGCAACATGCCACCGTGGCCGTGCGTAATGGCTTTGGGCAAACCGGTGGTGCCGGAAGAATACAAAACCCAGATGGGGTGGTCAAACGGCACCGCTTCAAATTCGATGCCAATGATCAGTTCTGCCGTTGCTTCTTCCCACAAAACGGCATTCGGCAGGACCGCTGCTTCCGCCTGGCTGCTGAGATAAGGAATCAGTACTACTTTTTTCAGCGAGGGCAATTGCGTACACAACTCCTTTATCGCCTGGGTTTTATCGTGTGGTTTGCCGTTGTAGGAATAGCCGTCTACGGCAAATAACAGTTTGGGTTCAATTTGCAGAAACCGATCCACTACGCTGCTGACGCCAAAATCCGGCGAACAACTGGACCACACGGCGCCGATGGTGCAAGTCGCCAAAAAAGCCACCGTTGCTTCCGGAATATTGGGTAAAAAAGCCACCACCCGGTCGCCTTTGCCAATGCCCTGTTGCCGCATCCAGGCGCTCAAAGCTGCCACTTGCTGCCGGAGGGAAGCCCAGCTAATTGCTGTTAGCGACGTATTTTCCGAAGCAAAACGGATGGCCGGGCGCTCGTCGGAGTAGTTTCTGAAAATGTGTTCGGCGTAGTTCAGCGTGCTGCCTTCAAACCATTTGGTGTGTGGCATCGGCGCATCAGACATTACTTGCCGGTAAGGCGCGTGGTGGAGGATGTCGAAATATTGCCAAATGCTTTCCCAAAAGTCGGACGGGTGGTCTACCGACCACTGCCAAAGTTCAGAATAATTGCTGAAATGCAGGTTGTGCAGGCTTTTCAGCCAGGTTTGGTAATGGACGATATTGGCAGAACCGGCAGCTGTATCGCTGGGTTGCCAAAGCGGCGCGGGCGTTGGTGATGGAGACATAGACGGGTAGCATTTGGGGGTCAAATTAGGGAAAAAGAATGGACTAACAAAGGCCATCCCGAAAACCCGGAACGGCCTTTGTCAAATTTCATGGTAAGAAAAAATCTTACTTACCAGCTAATATCGTCTTCGCTTTTTGGTAAAGCGTCTTCGTCATTGTCGGTTTTTTTCAGCTCGTCATCGGTCTCGTCTTTTGCGTCTTCGATGATCAGCCTGGGTCGCATGGGCCGGTCGCTATGTCCGCCGCGGTCTCCACGGTCCCGGTCACCTCTGTCCCGGTCGCGGTAGCGGGGGGCATCCCCGTCTTCGTGGTTAAAATCTTCTTCGTCGCGATGGTCGAATTCTTCGTAGTTGTAGTCCGGCATCAACTCGGTTTTTACATGGTTGATGGCTTCTTCCAGGTTACTCAGAAAACGGTTAAAATCTTCCTTGTACAGGAAAATTTTGTGCCGCTCGTACTCCTCGCTGTTGAACTTCTTTGTGCTTTCAGTGAGTGTAATGTAGAAGTCTTCTCCTTTCGTTTTCCGCACATCAAAAAAATAGGTTCTTCTCTTGCCCGCGCGTACTTTTTTGGAATAAACGCTTTCAAACTTCTTAAATCTCTCGTTCTCCACGTCTTTTGAATTTGGTGAAACAAACATCCCTACGATCATCACACTACAAATGTAGAAAATCGCCTTGTAAAACAAAAGTATAATTTACCACATAACTTTGGAAGTGGAATTTCTTTTTACAACATAGATCACAGTAGAGGTTTCACATAGGACACATAGCACAGAGAGGCCACCTATGTGATCTATCCCGCTTTACGGGACAAGTTGTGAAAATAACTATGTGGGCTCGTATGGTAAAAAAACTTACACCACCGGCTTTGATTCCTCTAAACTTTGTTTTTCATAAAGCTCATAATAATATCCCTTGTTGGCGAGCAATTCTTCATGAGTACCGGCTTCCGTAATTTTTCCGTGATCCAGTACAATGATTTTATCAAATTGCAACAACGCGTAGATTCGGTGAGTAATCACAATGGTCGTTTTGTCGCCCAATGCCTCCGTAAAGTAGCCCAGAATTCGCTTTTCAGTATTGGTATCCACTGCGGAAAGGCAGTCGTCGAAAACCACGATGTCCGGTTTTTTGACGAGGGCGCGCGCGATGGAAATGCGCTGTTTTTGGCCCCCGGAAAGGGTAACACCGCGTTCCCCGACCACCGTGTCAAAGCCTTCTGAAAGGCCCATGATTTCGTCGTAAACAGCAGCGTGCCGGGCAAAATCTTCAATTTCGGCCCGGGTTGCATCCGGATTTCCAAAAGCAATATTGCCCGCTACGTTGTCCGAAAACAGGAAAACATCCTGCGGCACGTAACCAATGCGGCGTCTGAGGTTGTCCAAATCGTGTTGCCGTACATCCCGCCCGTCTATGCGAATGGCGCCGGAACTGACGTCGTACATGCGCGTCAGTAAGTCGGCAATGGTGGTTTTACCTGCGCCTGTTCTTCCAATAACCGCCATTTTTTGGCCGGGTTTCAATTCAAAACTGATGCCGTTGATTGCCGGAATACCGGTGTCGGGGTAGACAAAATGCACATTGTCGAATTCAATACGACCTTCCAAAGGAGACGAGTCGGTTACGGTGTTGACGATCTCCGGTTCCGTATCCAAAAACTCGTTGATGCGCCTTTGCGAAGCTGCGGCCTGTTGCATAATGGAAGCAATCCAGCCAATGGCCGTAACGGGCCAGGTGAGCATGTTGACGTAAATGACGAATTCTGCAATATTGCCAGGGGTGATCACGCCTTTCACCACTTGCAGGCCGCCGACGTATACCGTGATGATGGTGCTGGCGCCAATCATCAACAGCATCATGGGGTAGAAAAACGCGTTGATTTTGGCCATTGCCATCGAAGTCTGTTTGTACACTTCGCTTTCTTTTGCAAAATAACGTGCGGTGGGTTCTTCCTGGACATACGATTTTACGACCCGAATGCCGGAGTAGATCTCTTGCGAGATGCTGTTGAGCGCAGCCAATTGCTTTTGGATGCGTTCACTGCGCTTGCTGGTATTGATGCTGATGTAATAAATGGAAATGGACAAAAAAGGCAGCGGAGCAAGGCAGTATAGCGTAAGCTCCAGGTTCACCTGCACCATTGCGTAAACGGCCAGCACAAAAAGCGAAATCAGGTTGATGCCGTACAAAACCGCCGGGCCTGCGTACATCCGCACCTTGGAAACATCCTCGGTGATGCGCGCCATGAGGTCGCCGGTGTTGTTCCGCTTGTAGAAAGAAAGGCTCAGTTTTTCGTATTTTCCGAAAATTTCCTTCCGCATGTCGTATTCGATGAGCCTCGACATCACAATGATCGTCTGGCGCATGAAGTACATAAAAACGCCCATCAGTATGGCCAGCACCAGCACGAGCAAACCAAACATCAATAGTTTGCTGCCCAAACTTTTGTAAATTTCGGGTTGCAGGTCATACCCGCTGAACAGCTTGTAGAAGCTGATGTTGTCCACCACCATGTCCAAAGCCTCCCGCACAATTTGCGGTTGCAGCACCCGGAAATAGTTGGAAACCATGACAAAAACGATGCCCAGCACTAAGCGCCAGCGGTATCTGTAAAAGTACTTATTCAGGCTGGATAATTCCTTCACGTAGGTTTTAGATTGTTGTCCCAAAATTAACCTGCATATTGGGAATTAGTTGCGTACAACAGGAATTTGGTTGCTTTTTTCATAACTTAACTTCACATTAACAGCCCTACAGCAATAATGCACCCACCAGTATACTTTTTTAACCCGTCTTACAGTTATAAATTCGCATAATATTACGAATGAGAGCCGACACCTTGCCAATGACGGAAATAACGTCATACTACGCTGAAAATCAAACTAATTGTTACTTTCCTATTCGCTCATTCCGGGTGATCGGCATGACTAAAAACGAGCTTATGAGCAAATTCCCCATTTTGGGTTTATTGGTGCTTTCCCTCTGCATCTGGGTAAGCCCTCAACAGGCAAAATCACAAACAACTATGTCTCAACGCTATGAAGCGGAATGGAAGGCGATAGACTCCCTCGAAGGGCAGGGATTGCCCCAAAGCGCGCTGGCCAAAGTGGAAGAATTGTACAGCCGCCTCAAAAAAGAGAACGAGCCTGGCCAGTTGGTGAAAGCGGTCATTTACCGCGAAAAATTCAAAAGCCAGCTCGAAGAAAAGGGGCAGGTGAAAGCCATCCAGCGATTAGAGGCGGAGGTTGAACTAGCCGATTTTCCGGTGAAACAAGTGCTGTACTCCATGCTTGGCGAGTTGTACAACCAGTACTTAACGGAGAACTACTGGCAAATTGCACAGCGCACCCAAACGACCGGGTTCGACAACAACGACCTCGAAACCTGGAGTGCAACCCAGTTTATGGAGACCGCCGCCAAATATTACCACCTGTCGTTGCAGGACGAACGCCTTGCCGGTATTTCCATCAAAACCTTCAACGCCATCATGACGGAAGGGAATCTGGACGAAGCGCTGCGGCCCACTTTGTACGACTTTCTGGCCCACCGGGTCATTGACCATTTCAGCAACGACCGTTCTTACTTGCCAGCGCCGGCTTATAAGTTTTACATCAACCAGCCCGAGGTTTTTGGCGATGCTTCGGTGTTTATTACGCTGAAATTTGAGACCAAAGACCAGGAGAGCCCTCAACTGAAAACGCTGCTGCTGTTGCAGGATTTGATTCGTCGGCATTTGGCCGACGCAGACCCAGCCGCGTTGATAGATGTTGATTTAAAGCGCCTCCAGTTTTTAAGAGAAAAATCTGCGGTTCCCGATAAAGAGTCGCTTTACCTCGCTGCGCTTAACCGCATGAAAGTGAGGTATTCAGCTTCGCCTGCTTACACAGAAATTTTGCACGCCATGGCTTCGTGGTACCTGCAACAACCGTATGAAGCCGGGCAGGAAGCAAACCGCGACTACCTGAAAACGGCAAAAGAACTTTGCGAAGAAGCCATTCGCCGGTTCCCCGAATCTTATGGCGCAAAGCACTGCAAAATCTTGCTGGCCAATATTTTGGAAAAAGACTTTGGCCTTCATGTTGAATTGGTCAATTTGCCGGATCAGCCTGCTTTGATGAAGGTCAATTACCGGAACGTTGGCAAGTTGTATTTCAAAGTGGTTCGGCTGGAAGAATCGGACATTGAAGCCGTCCACACCCGCAACGGATACAGCGAAGAGGCGCCTGCTTTCACGAAAAGAAAAGCCATTGCATCCTGGTCGCTCGCCCTTCCTGGAACCGATGATTACCGCGAGCATTCGACGGAAACCATCATTTCAAAATTGCCTTTTGGCTATTATGCAGTTTTGGCGGCGGAAGACGAAAAGTTTGAGAAAGGTAAAAAAGCGGCTGTTTACGCCTTGTTCCAGGTTTCCAACATTGCGGGCATCCGCAGGAATGACCAAAACGGGAGCTTGTTGATTTTGGCAACAGACCGGATGTTGGGGGCTCCTTTAGAAGGCGTCACGGCTGAGTTTTATAGCTATGACTACGAGCGCCGGGGCAGAACGGGCGCCTGGAAAAAAGTAGATACGGCCACCAGCGATAAGGAGGGCCGCATCGTGCCAAACCAGCGCAACAAGGAATTTATGGTGAAACTGAGCAAAGGGAAAGACGTATTTTGGGTCAACGACCGCTTCTCGGATTATACCTATCCCCAGCAATCGCAGTCGAGCGTATTGACCCATTTTTTCCTCGATCGCTCGATATACCGGCCAGGCCAGACCATTTATTTCAAAGCCATTTTACTGCAAAAAGACAACAACGGCGTTCCATCCATTTGGGCCAACCAAAAAGTGATTGTTAGTTTTTTTGATGCCAATCAGCAGGAAGTTGCGAAATTGGAATTGATGAGCAACCAATACGGCAGCGTAAATGGCAATTTTATTGCACCGCGCACGGGTTTAATGGGCGCCATGAGCATCCAGTCGAGTTTGAATGGCTACACCGGATTGCGGGTAGAAGAATACAAACGCCCCAAGTTTGAAGTGAAAATTGACCCCGTGGAAGGCGCGCCGAAATTGGGCGATAAAATAGCGGTCAAAGGCGTGGCCCAGACCTACGCCGGCAGCAATGTGGACGGCGCTGAAGTGCGTTACCGCGTCGTGCGCGAAGTGCGCTACCCCTGGTGGCCCTGGTGGAAAGGCCGCAGCATTTATCCGCCCAGATATGGCGAACAAATGGAAATTGCCAACGGCGAAACAACCACAGATGCTACTGGCAAATTTACCGTCGAATTTACGGCTCTAGCGGATCCCTCAACGGATAAAAAAGACCGTCCGAGCTTCCATTATACCGTGTATGCCGATGTGATTGACATCAACGGGGAGACCCACAGCGCCGAACGTTCGGTGGAATTGGGCTACCTGAGTCTGACCGCCGGCATTCAAATTCCGGAAGCGGTTGACCGCACACAAGCGCCATTGCTGATGGTGAATACCAATAATTTAGACGGTCAAAAGGTCGCCGCAAAAGGCAAAATTACGATCCAGCGCCTGGACAGTCCGGCTCAATATTACCGGAGCCGCTATTGGGAAAAACCTGATCAATATACCCTCACCGAAGCGGTATTCAAAAGCAGCTTCCCAAATATCGCCTTTAAAAAAGAAGACGAAAAAGAAAGCTGGGCGGTAAAAGAGCAAGTCTACGCAGGCGACCTCGACACTGGCGTTTCGGACTCCCTGCGCGTGGACATGAGTACCTGGGCAATCGGCTATTATGTCGTCACGGTTTCGGTTACGGACCCCTCGGGGCAGCCGGTGGAATCCAAAGTTTACTATGAACTATTCGATCGCAAAGCCCGGCAGGTGGCCCCGGATGTACTATTCCGCCACGAGACGGGCAAACCACAATACGAACCCGGCGAAGAAGCGCAATTGAACCTGATCAGTGGCCTGGCCACGCCGCTCAACGTGCGGCTCGAAATTGAAAACGGAAAAGGCGGTGTAATTGCGCGTTGGGTAAAACTGACCAGGTGGAAAGAAGAATTGCAGGCCATCACTGAGCAGGATCGCGGCAACCTGCCTTATTTAGTGACGTTCATTTATCAAAACCGTTTCTATACCTACTCCGGCCTCATTTCGGTGCCGTGGAGCAACAAAGACCTCAGCATCAGCTACCAGACTTTCCGCGACAAACTGCGCCCCGGCCAGGAAGAAGAATGGCAACTGAAAATCAGCGGGCCTAAAAAAGAAAGTGTTGCGGCAGAAATGGTTGCAGCGATGTACGACGCTTCCTTAGACGCGTTAGCCCCCCACAATTGGTCGGCTTCGTTTTATCCTTACAACTACAACCGGATTTACTGGTACGGCAACGATTTCCGGGCCGGCGATTCTTACAGCCTGCCCTGGAACCGAACCCGCACCGAAGACACAGACCTCCCAATGCGCTCCTACCGCCAGCTCAACTGGTTTGGCTGGATTGGCGGGGGGTATTATCGGGGCAATCGCCGCATGTACAAAAATGCAGCAGGGGCGATGGACGCCCGTGAGATGGATCAATCTATGGAAATGATGGCCACTGCAGCGCCGGAAGGCCAGCCGGGCGCTCCGCCACCGCCACCAGCTGCGGATGGATTTGCCTTTGGGGAGGAGGATTCGGTGGAAACACAAAGTCAGGCCGAAGAAACACCTGCTCCGCCACCGGCAGTTCGCACCAACCTGAAAGAAACCGTCTTTTTCTTCCCGCAGTTGAATACCGACGCAGAGGGCAATATCCTGATCAAATTCACCATGAACGAAGCACTGACCCGCTGGAAGTTCATGGCATTTGCCCATACCAAAACCCTGCAATTTGGTTTGAGCAGCAAAGAAATTGTGACGCAAAAGGAATTGATGGTGCTGCCGAATGCACCGCGTTTTGTGCGCGAAGGCGACCAGATTGAGTGGACGGCAAAAGTGACCAACCTGACCGATAAGCCCCTGAATGGCAAAGCACGCCTGTTGTTGTTCGACGCCGTTTCGATGCAGCCGGTGGATCAGTTGCTGGGCAATCTGAACAATGTGGTTGACTTTTCAACGGAAGCCGGACAATCGGCGCGCTTAGCCTGGAACCTGAAGATTCCTACCGGTAAAGTGATGGCATTGACCCATCGCATCGTAGCAGAAGCGGGCGATTTTGCCGACGGCGAAGAAAGCGCCATCCCGGTGCTGACCAACCGCATGTTAGTGACGGAAACCTTGCCGCTGCCAGTTCGCGGCGGACAGAGCAAAACCTTTACGTTGAAAAACCTGAGCAACGCAGGCGATTCCAAAACGCTGCAACACCACCAGTTGTCGCTGGAATTCACGTCCAATCCGGCCTGGTATGCCGTGAAAGCCCTGCCGTACCTCATGGAGTATCCGTATGAATGTACGGAGCAGATTTTTAATCGTTTTTATGCAAATTCATTAGCCAGCGCTGCGGCAAACCGCCATCCGAAAATCAAAAATGTTTTTGATGCGTGGAAAAACACGGACGCGCTCGAAAGTAACCTGACCCAAAATCAGGATTTGAAAAGCGCCTTGCTGGAAGAAACGCCGTGGGTGTTGGAAGCGCAAAGCGAAGCGCAGCAGCGTCAGCACATCGGTTTGTTGTTCGACCTCAACCGCATGGCCGATGAAAAAGCGCGGGCAATGGCCCAACTGGCGGAACGGCAATCCGGAAACGGTGGGTTTGCCTGGTTTGCAGGTGGCCGCGAAAGCTGGTACATCACCCAATACATCGTGGAAGGACTGGGGCATCTCGGCAAATTGGGCGTGGGCAATGGCCTGAAAAGCCCGCAAGCAAAGGAGATTTCGGAAAAAGCCATCCGGTTTATTGACCTGGAGTTGCTGGAAGAATATCGGGAACTTGAAAAAAATGTTCGCGCCGAGCGCACAAAATTTGAGGATGATCACTTGCATGGCATGGTAATCCACTACCTCTACGCCCGGTCGTTCTTTAAAGAACAAACGTTTGCAGATGTTGAATTGGCCAAAATCCATGAATATTACCTGGGGCAGGCTGAAAAATTCTGGACCAGCAAAGGTTTGTACGAACAAGGGCTGCTGGCTTTAGCCCTGCGCCGCTACGATCAAAAAGACGCCGCCCTGCGCATCATGCGGTCGCTGAAAGAGCGCGCGTTAAAAAGTGAAGAACTGGGCATGTACTGGAACTACCCACGCGGGTATTTCTGGAACCAGCTTCCAATTGAAACGCATGCTTTGCTTGTAGAGGCTTTCGCCGAAGTGGCGGAGGATGAAGCCATGGTGGAAGAACTGAAAATCTGGTTGCTCAAAAACAAGCAGACCAACCACTGGAAAACAACGAAAGCAACTGCAGCAGCAGTTTACGTGCTGCTGGCCAACGGCGCCAACTGGCTTACAGAAGACACGCCGGTAAAAGTCAGTTTTCCAAATGTGAAAAAGAAAAATACCTACAACGAGGTCATTGCAACCGCTCAAAAAACAGCGGAAGCGGGCACCGGCTATTTCCGAAGCAACTGGGATGGCGATGACATCAGTAAAGATTGGGCGAAAGTAAAAGTGGAGAATCCGAACAAAACGGTTGCCTGGGGCGGCTTGTATTGGCAGTATTTTGAGAACTTAGACAAAATCAAGACGTTCGAAGAAACGCCCCTGCAAATGAAGAAGCAATTGTTCTTAGAAGAAGCTTCGGATACGGGACCGGTGCTCAAACCCATCGGCGAAAAAACGGAATTGCATCCGGGCGATAAAGTCGTGGTTCGCATAGAATTGCGGGTGGATCGCGATATGGAATACGTCCACATGAAGGACATGCGCGCCAGCAGCTTCGAGCCGCTGAATGTGCTGAGCAGCTACAAATGGCAAGGCGGATTGGGCTATTATGAAAGTACCCGCGACGCTGCCACCAATTTCTTTTTCGACCAGTTGTACAAAGGAACTTACGTCTTTGAATATGCGGTGCGTGCCACGCACAAAGGCAATTTTTCAAACGGCATCACCAGCATTCAGTGTATGTACGCGCCGGAATTCAGCAGCCATTCGGAAGGGATTCGGGTGGAGGTTGATTAGTCGGGTGTAGTCGTCCTACGACTCAAAGTCGTAGGACGACTTTCTACTTAGTACAACCGAATGCTGTTTGGTTGTTTCCATCCGCCGAATCGGAGTTCGGCGTTACGTACAACCGAACACTGTTTGGTTGCGTCGTGCAGGTTGTTTCCATTCGCCGAATCGGAGTTCGGCGGTACGTGCAACCGAACGCTGTTCGGTTGCGTCGTGCAGGTTGTTTCCATTCGCCGAATCGGAG
>JALHRK010000216.1 GCA_022841505.1 Saprospiraceae bacterium
CCTAAATTTGAAAAACCGGCGGTTGCTGGTGCAGCTACGGCAGAAAAGAAACGTCCGGGTCGTCCGAAAGTAGAAAAACCAGCGGTTGCTGGTGCAGCTACGGCAGAAAAGAAACGTCCGGGTCGTCCGAAAGTAGAAAAACCGGCGGTTGCTGGTGCAGCTACGGCAGAAAAGAAACGTCCGGGCCGTCCGAAAGTAGAAAAACCGGCGGTTGCTGGTGCAGCTACGGCAGAAAAGAAACGTCCGGGCCGTCCGAAAGTAGAAAAACCAGCGGTTGCTGGTGCAGCTACGGCGGAAAAGAAACGTCCGGGCCGTCCGAAAGTAGAAAAACCTGCGGTTGCTGATGCAGTTACGGCAGAAAAGAAACGTCCGGGCCGTCCGAAAGTAGAAAAACCTGCGGTTGCTGATGTAGTTACGGCAGAAAAGAAACGTCCGGGTCGTCCGAAAGTAGAAAAACCTGCGGTTGCTGATGCAGTTACGGCAGAAAAGAAACGTCCGGGCCGTCCGAAAGTAGAAAAACCGGCGGTTGCTGATGCAGTTACGGCGGAAAAGAAACGTCCGGGCCGTCCGAAAGTAGAAAAACCGGCTGCTGAAAATAAAAAATCAGCGGGTCGCAAAAAAGGCGGTAAATCCGAAAGTCAGGACAATGCAGCTAAGCAGGCACAGCAGCGTCCGGAAGTTTTTCCGGTTTATTACCACTTAGAGAAGAAAATATCCAGAATGGAGAAAAAATTGAAAAAAGCGCTGAAAAAGCTGGATCGCTTGAAAAAGACTTTCCAGGGATAATTTGTGTCTTGTTTTCATTCCAAACACGCGATGTTGTCAAAATGATGCCATCGCGTGTTTTATTATACCTCGCGCCGATAGGTGCGAATCCCTTTTTGTCATACTTCACGCTGCTTAGTTTTCCCGCTTTACGGGAAAACTAAGCAGCGTGAAGTAAATAAACATCCGGAAAACGCTCATGCTCGATACTCAGGTTTGTATTGTAGGCGCTGGCCCCGGCGGTGCTGCCACTGCATTAAAACTCAGCTACCTCGGCATTTCCTGTATTTTGATTGACAAATCCTCTTTTCCAAGAGATAAGGTTTGTGGCGACGCCATCAGCGGCAAGGTAACTACTTTGCTAAATCGCTTGGATCCGGCAATTATGCAGCGATTCCGGGCATTGCCTATTCAGGTTGGCGTGTGGGGAATTCGATTTATTGCACCCGGTAGCCGTGAATTGCGCCTGCCTTTCGCCACCGATTATTCACAAACGGATGCGCCACCGCCTGGTTATGTTGCCCGCCGATTGGATTTCGACGATTTTTTGATTCAGGAAGTGAAACGCCGCGACAATATTCGCTTCTTTGAAAATACTGCAATTGATGGCTTTGAACGCATAGACGAACACTGGGTCGTGCGGGATAAAAGCGGTACATTTGAAGTGCGCGCACCGTTGCTCATTATTGCAAACGGAGCACATTCAGCATTTAGCCGGAAAATTGCCGGTCACGAAAAAGACCCGAAACACCATGCTGGCGGCGTCCGTGCTTATTTCAGGAATGTTCGGCACACCGATGAAGATAATTTCATTGAACTACATTTTCTCAAACAATTGGTGCCGGGATATTTTTGGATATTTCCTCTTCCCAATGGTTATGCCAATGTAGGGCTGGGCATGAGAAGCGATATCGTAAGTAAAAAGCGGATCAACCTTCGCAAAAAATTATTAGAAGTTATTGAAAGTCACCCGCCTTTTCAGGAGCGGTTTAAAGGAGCAGAATTAGTTGGTGAAATCATTGGTTATGGTTTGCCTTTGGGATCAAAAAAGCGACTGTTGACGGGCGACGGCTATATGCTGGTTGGCGATGCAGCGCACCTGATTGACCCGCTCACCGGCGAAGGTATCGGGAATGCCTTTTACAGCGGGATCATTGCAGCCGAACAGGCACAGCAATGCCTAGAACAATCCAATTTTTCGGCATCGTTCCTCCTGGCTTACGATGTGCGTGTTCAACGGGTATTGGGTGCAGAGATGCAACTGAGCTACCGCATGCAACAGCTGATGGCCTATCCTGTAATTGTCAATATTGCTACAGCCATCATTGGCGGCAACAAACGCGCCATGGATCTGCTTACCCAAATGTACCACGACCTGGAAGTACGCCGAAGTCTTACCAAGCCCTGGTTTTGGTTGAAAATGTTTTTCAACAGGAAATGAAAAGACCTCCCTGAAAACAGGGAGACTCCCTCGCTGTTTTTGATGATTTTCAGAATTTGACGCCACTTTTCGGCAATTGCCCTCCTACAAATCCTATTTTCATCCGTTCTCGAAAATAATGGAGTCCTTGGCCCCACAGACATTATTTAAGCAGCATGAACATAGGAAGGAACATATTGGTGATCATTGGGGTGATGCTTTGGGGAGCGTGGAGCTGGGCTTCCGACACCCTGCTCTGGAACGAACCCCGCACCTTCGCAGTGATGGGCCAGGAAACGCTTGTGGCATGGGCGCCCGAATCTGCTCAGGTATCACCCGGTAATGTGGCAATGGCGCCCGAAAGCGCTTTTCAGTGCACAAAATCACCTTTTGTATTTAGCAATGCTTATGGCCCCGTTTGGTTGAAATGGACCATCTGCAACGTTTCGGACAGCGTGCAGCGACTGCTGGTTGAGCCTTTAAGTGCCTATATTTACCGGGCAGACATTCAGGTGATCACCCGGCATAATGGAACCATTGGGATTCAAAGGGATTCTGCCGCTTTAGAACCCCATTTTAAAAAAATGATCGCCAGAAACAGGCATTTTAAATTGCGCGTAGAAGTAGCCGCCAACGCCTGTGCCACCGTTTATTTGCGCCTGCAACCCCGCACCATCCCGCTTTATTTTGATTTGCAGGTCTGGGATGAAGACAAACGCAAGGCTTTCGAACAACGGGAATACATCATCCTTGGGTCTTTTCTGGGCTTCAACCTCATTTTTATATTTATCCTTGCGCTGGCGCTGATCAACACCAAATTGCGCTACCAGTGGAATTTCCTGTTGTTTACTTTTTTTGGTGTTTTATTCATTGCCATTGATACCGGCGCGGCGCTTCAATTCATCTGGCCGCATGCGCCCGACAACCAGTACCGCTGGATCCTGCTTACGGTTAACCTTTACCTCGTTTTTGGTATGTTTTATATCCGGGGACATTTTTATACCCGTGAAAAATTCAAAACCATTGACATCATATTCAAAGGCTTCACGGCGGCTGCTTTGGCACTTTCGCCATTTAGCCTGGCGCTTGCAGCGCAGCCAGGCAATTTCGCTTTCTGGATACTGCGCCTCCATTGCGGGTTGTACATTCTATGCGCACTTTGCATTATTGTCGTCACCTCCTATATTTTTTACCGCACCCGGAAAGCGGAGTATGTCTGGTTTATGGGGGGATTTACGTTGCATGGATTGAGTATGGTGGCCACCAATTTGCAATACTTAGGCATCGGCATTCCCGATACGCTCAATACCCTGTTGGTTCAAATCGGGTACCCTCCCTTTTCTTTCCACACCCGCGGCGGTTTTTTGATCGGCGTTGTTGTAGAAATTTCTGTGATTTTTTTTATTTCTATTAATCGCTATAAAACGGCGCAGGAAGAAAAAGAAAGGGCTTTGCGCGAATTAGCTGCCCAAAAAGAGGAAAACCTGAACGCCTTAGTCATCAGCATAGAAAATGAACGCCGGAGGATTGCGCAGGATTTGCACGATCAATTCGGGGTCATGCTTTCCGCTATTCAAATGCAGCTGGCCGTGTTGTCGGAAAAGTCCGACGATGAAACGTTGAAAAAGCAATTGATTAAAATCGTCGGCGATGTGAGCGAAGCCAACCGCGACCTGCGTAATATTTCACATAAATTGATGCCCGGCTCTTTGTCTAAATCCGGCCTCAAAGTAGCGGTTGAAGAATTGATTTCCCGGATTCAGGCAGGCAATCGGGGGTTAAATATTTATTTATATACCAATGTCGAGGTGGGCAGGTTCAGCGAAAAAGGCCGTTTGCACTTGTTCCGCATCATTCAGGAGGGCCTGCACAACATTGTGAAACACGCCGGCGCCAGCGAGGCCAGCGTGCAGGTGCTGCAACACAACGGCGAAGTACTGATCACCATTGAAGACAATGGAAAAGGTTTTGATAAAGCCGAAAAACGCACCGGAATCGGCCTGTCCAATATGAAGCGCCGCACCCTGATCCTGAACGGCAAATTGAATGTAGATTCCACTCCGGGCAGGGGAACGACGGTTTCGATTGCTATTCCGAAAGAGGAGTTGTTTTGACTAATTTTTTT
Organism: Saprospiraceae bacterium; assembly: GCA_022841505.1. Taxonomy (GTDB): domain Bacteria; phylum Bacteroidota; class Bacteroidia; order Chitinophagales; family Saprospiraceae; genus JABWAJ01. The sequence continues at coordinate 4,311 of JALHRK010000216.1, forward strand.
TTATTGATGATTGATGATTACATGATTGATAATTGTTGATAGGTAGTTAAACTTCGATTGAAGTGAAAGCTCTACATCAAAAATCATCAATCATGTAATCATCTATCATCAATAAATCTTTACCCCAACAGTTCCTTCACCTTCCCCAGCGCTGCATCCAACCCCGCACCATTCTTGCCGCCTGCCGTAGCGAAAAAGGCCTGTCCGCCGCCGCCGCCGTCAATGGCTTTGGCCAATTCCCGAACCATATTGCCCGCATGCAGGCTGCGCGATTCTACTAAACCTTTGCTGATGATGACCGTGAGCAGGGGCTTGTCCTGTACCAGGGCGCCCAGCACGATGACGGAATCGCCGAGGTCTTTTTCTAATTGATAAGCCAGCGTTTTGATTGCATTGGCGTCGTTGAGGACCACTTTAGCCACCAAAAGCCGGTAATCGTTCAGCGTTTCTGCTTTGGCGACCAATTCGTCTTTCAAACTGCCAGCTTGTTCCGACATCAGTTTTTCCACCTCCTTGCGCAGCTGCCGGTTTTCTTCCATCAGCGCTGCAACGCTTTGAGCAGTATTTTTCGGATTTTTGAAAACGGCGCGAACCGCTTCGAGTTCTGCGAGTTCCGCTTTTACAAAATTGGAGGCATTTTCAGCAGTCAACGCTTCGATGCGTCGGATGCCGGCAGCAACAGCGCCTTCGGAGACAATTTTAAACAAGCCGATTTTACCGGTTGCCGGTACGTGGGTGCCACCGCAAAGCTCAACAGAATAGTCTTTGCCAAACGTGATCACGCGTACGGTATCGCCGTATTTTTCGCCGAACAGCATCATCGCGCCAGTTGCTTTGGCTGCTTCAATGGGCATGTTGCGCACTTCTTCCAACGCAATGTTTTCCCGAATTTTTTCATTCACCATCGTTTCGATCTGCTCCAGTTCTTCTGCGGTCACCTTCTGGAAATGAGAAAAGTCGAACCGGAGGCGCTCCGGATCCACGTCCTGGCCTTTTTGCAGGGCATGGGTTCCCAACACCCGGTGCAGCGCGGCGTGCATGAGGTGGACGGCGCTGTGGTTGCCCGAAGTGGCTAAGCGTTTGGCGCCATCTACTTCGGCAAGTACCGGCGCCTGGAAGTTTTGGGGCAATTTTTTTACAAGGTGGATGGCCAGATCGGTTTCTTTCAGCGTATCCAAAACTTCAATGATTTCATCGCCGACGTGCAACCAGCCCGTGTCGCCGGCTTGTCCGCCGCTTTGCGCGTAAAACGGCGTTTGCGACAACACCACCTGGTAGGCTTCCTGTCCTTTGGCTACCACTGTTCTGTATTTCAGGATTTTAGCGCCTTCAACCACGAGCTGGTCGTAGCCGACAAAAGTACTGTCGGATTCATCGGTCACGATGTTCCAGTCGCCCACCGCTTTTTGGGCATCCGCCCGCGAGCGGCTTTTTTGAACCGCCAGGGCTTTTTCATAAGCTGCATCATCCACGCGCCAGCCGCGTTCGGCTGCCATGAGGCGGGTGAGGTCAATTGGAAATCCAAAAGTATCAAGCAACTCAAAAGCATCCTGCCCTTGTATGACGCCATCTTTTATATCCAATGCATCGAAGCGGCGTAATCCATTTTCCAAAGTTCTGAGAAATGCCGTTTCTTCAGATTCAATAATTTGGGCAATGAGGTTTTGCTGGCTTTTGAGTTCTGGAAATGCACCTCCCAATACGTCCACCAGCACGGGCAAAAGGGTATGCATAAAGGGCGTATGGATGTCCAGAAAAGAGTAGTAATAGCGCACGGCGCGGCGCAAAATCCGGCGGATCACATAGCCGGCGCCACTGTTATCGGGCAACTGGCCGTCGGCAATGGCAAAAGCTACCGCCCGGATATGGTCGGCGATCACGCGCATGGCGATGTCGCTCATGGCATCCGGCGCATAGCTGTACGTATAGGTTTTGCGGCTCGCCTTTTCGATGAACTGAATCAGCGGCGTAAAAACATCGGTGTCGTAAGTGGCTGTTTTGCCTTGCAGCACCATACACAGGCGCTCGAAGCCCATGCCGGTGTCTACGTGTTTGTCCGGCAGTTGGTCTAACGCGCCGTCTGCTTTTCGGTTAAACTGGATAAAAACGTTGTTCCAGATTTCGATGACGCGGGGATGATCCTGATTCACCAAGGCTTCCCCGGGAGTTTCGGCGCGTTCGGCGTCGCTGCGCAAATCCACATGGATTTCGGAGCAGGGGCCGCATGGGCCGGTTTCGCCCATTTCCCAGAAGTTATCTTTTTTATTGCCGTCGAGGATATGGTTATCGGGCAGGTATTGGCGCCACAAATTGCGGGCTTCTTCGTCAGAAGGCAGGCTCTCTTTAGCATCGCCGCCAAAAACCGTGGCGTACAAGCGGTCTTTGGGCAGTTTGTAGACTTCCGTCAATAATTCCCAGGACCAGTTGATGGCTTCTTTTTTGAAATAATCGCCGAACGACCAGTTGCCGAGCATTTCAAACATGGTGTGGTGCGTGCCGTCGCGGCCCACATCTTCCAGGTCGTTGTGTTTGCCGGAAACGCGCATGCATTTTTGCGTATCTGCAATGCGGGGCGCCGATGGGGTTTGGTTGCCGAGAAAATAGTCTTTAAATTGTACCATCCCTGAATTGGTGAAGAGCAGCGTCGGGTCATTTTTACTGACAATCGGCGCTGAAGGCACAATTTTGTGTTGTTTGGAAGCGAAAAAATCCAGAAAAGTCTGACGGATTTCTTTAGACGTCATCATTATTTTAACAATTTTGGCAAAAACTTATTTTTTTGCCATATAGTTCACAATAGTTGTTTTCACAATAGTTCACATAGGAGCCAAGCCTTCCTGTTCTTCGGGCAATGGTGGTGATTATAGATACCTATGCAGAAAAAAATATAAAAACAGGCCGCGAAGATAATTTAATCTTGTTGTTTTGGTTTGCGAATTCTCAATTGATGTGGTTCCAGAATCCATAAACAACCTATGGGATCATTTTCTTCGAGCGCTTTTAATAAAAGAAGTATCATTTCGCTCATAACAGCGAGTGTAATAGAACGATTAGGTCTGACAACGATAATACCTGGAGTCTTTTCGGCGGGAAAACGCAGGATATTTGCAAAATCTAAATCAAGTGTTACAAGACACCGGTTTTCTTCAAGACAGACTTGACTAATATTTTCATCCATAGAACCTGATAGTTGTTCTTCAAAAACAGAATGAGCATCATATCCCGACTCATGAAACAATGAAGTCAGCGAAGGACTAAAGTTTTCATCCAATTTAAATCGCATCATCTCAGGCCGCTACCATCTTAATTGCAACATAGTTCTCTGCTGACATGGCTGCGCCGTAAGCAATGCAAGCCAATATATCCTTATGAGTTAACTGAGGATATTGTTCTAAAATTTCCTCTATGCTATTCCCCGCTGACAAAAACTCAAGGATCAGTGAAACCCAAATGCGGGTTCCTTTAATACAAGGTTTGCCAAAACAAATCTGGGGATCAACGGAAATTCTTTCCAGGAGTTGATTCATGTGCTTTGATTGATGTTGACAAATTTAGGGTTTTACTGTAATCTTTAAAAATAACTGGGTTTCCCATCATTCCCACCCCAACAAGTCTAATACCGCAACTGCTTCAAATACTGATAGCTGATGTCCACACTTTCCAGCGGTTGGTGGTTGCGGCAAGCATCTTGTTCTACATAAAAGTGCTTCAGTCCCGCAGTTTTGCGTTCTTTGAAAAGCGCTTTCCAGTCAATGACCCCTTTACCCACCTCGGCAAAGAATTGTTCCGCCGTATTTTCCATGTCCTTCACGTGCCAAAGCGGGAACCGGCCAGGGTGCATTTTAAAATAAGCAACGGCGTCTTTTTTTGCTTTCCGAACCCAATAAAGATCCAGTTCCATTTTTACGAGATCTGCATCCGTTTCTTTCAGCAGCAGGTCGTAAGGGATTTGTCCTTCCAGGTCCATGAATTCAAAATCATGGTTGTGGTAGCCCATCTGAATGCCGTAGCGTTTACACACTTCACCGCCTTTGTTGAGCAATTCGGCCACTTTTTTATAGCCGTCCATGGTTTTGCGCTCGAACTCGTGGAGGTAGGCGCAGATGAAATATTTTTGGTTCAACGCTGCTGCATCGGCCACGGCGCTTTCCCAATCGTTGATGAGCGTGCCCTTGCGTTTGGGATTGTCGGCGCCGGTTTGGGTGTGGCCGCTGATCGAAGACAGCCCGTTTTGTTTGAGCTGGTTTTTGAATTCAGCGGGCGTCATTCCGTAAAATTTGCCTTCTGAATACCCGGCAATTTCTACATCCTGATATCCGATTTCCGCCAACCGCGCCAGCGTTCGGACAGGATCTTTTTTCATGTCGTCGCGTACAGTGTACAACTGTATGCCAATGCGACCTACTTTTTTTTGTGTTTCAGTAAGCCACTGCGGGATGCCCAATGTTGTCGCAGCCAATGCCGCGGAGGAATTGCGTACGAAATTTCGCCTATTCATGCTGACAGCGTTTTTGCAGGTGTTTTAGAAAAAAAATAGCCTTTATCTGGGCTTTAGGGTTCGAGAGCAAGGCTTGTGAAGGCCCCAAAATGGGAGTTTGCTTGTGTAAATGACCATTTTGGGGCCGAGCATAACGCAGCTATCGGACTCTAAAGCTAGACAAAGGCTGTTTTCCGGCCCTGAATATACTGGAATATTAATATAACAAGGCACAAAAACAGGCCTGAAAATTCCCGCATCAGTTCAATATGGGGCGCTTCAGCTTTCATGGAACCGGCGATGGTAGGCATCCCCATGCGGAGCCAGGCGATAAAAGCCGGAACCAGGAAAATGGCCCAAACTAAGGTAACGCCTATACCGGCTAATAAAACAAGCCGGTTCCGTCGGCCAAAAGCTGCAAACGCACACACGCCCGAGACGTAAGCATACAGCAGCATCCATCCCAAAGGATCGGGGTCGTTGTATTGAACGACGGCAAAAAGAAAAAACAGCAGTGCCAAAACGAGGTGCAAAATTTTCATCGCAACGGGGTTAAAGTATAGCCTTGTTCACGCAGTAAATTAACCACGCCCTGGTTTCCACCTAAGTGTCCGGCGCCGACGGCAAAAAAAGTAATGTTTTCGCGCATCATGCCTTCCATAACCGGAATCCAGTTGCGGTTGCGGCGTCCAAGCAGCAGGTCTTCGTATTTGCCAAGTCCGTCTTCGCCTTCGCCCATCATAGACTGCATGCCCTGGATGTCCTGGTTTTTATACATTTCCACCATGCGGTCAAATTCGTCATTGCCTGTGACGTCTTCCGAATTGATGGCATCTACCAGCATTTTGGCCTGAACTTTATAAGGAATGCTGTCGAACACACTCATTTGGTAAGCGGCGGTTTCCAATCCGGCGATGTCTTTTTTTTGCTCCTGTGCCATGGCAAGGAGTTCAAATTCATAAGAAGTTGTTGCAGATTCTTCTTTGCCGGGGCTTTTTCCCATCGAACCGGCAATGTCTTCAGAAGCCAGCATGGAGAGGAACATCGGCTTGATGCGCTCCAGAAAACTCAACGGCAGGCCAATTTTATCGAAATGGGCTTTAACCCCGGTGTATTCTTCTTCGGTGAGCAGGTCGCGCAGCGTCGTGTCGTTGTTCATGTACATTTTCATCATCATCGGCATCAGTCCGGCGAAATCCATGGTTTCTTCGAGGTCAATTTCAAAAGCAACATGGCTGGCTTTTTTGAAAACCTCCTTAGCCTTGTCGGAAAAAAAATAATCCGCCCGGGGAATCAGGTGAATGGTGCCGTAGAGGTAGGAGGGTTTCGACAGCTTGTTGCCCTTAATTTCCCACAACAAGGCGTTTTCTGTTTCCGGAGCAGCCGATTGTGCTTCCGACTGGTTTTGGGCAAGCGTTGTAATGGAAAGGAACAGCGCGGGTAAAATCCAAAAAGCAATTTTTTTCATAGCATCAGTGTGTTTGATCGAATACCTCCACGATTTTTAGCAGGAGGGTGATATTTTCAAAAAATTCTTTGACTAATTCAAAACTCATGTTGGAACGAAGTATAAACGGTTCCAACTGGTCTTTTGGTTCAGAAACGCCAACGTATATTTCCCGGCCATGCACCGAAAAGTAAATATCTTTTTTTGAAGCGGCGCAAAAATCGAGAATTGCTTCCTGCATAGGCTCGGGCAGGATGCTGATGACGTGGGTGTCTTCGGTTGCATAAACGAGGAAAGTCTCTCGAAATTCATCAATCATAATCTCATCATCCACGTTCTGGCCGCCATTCCAGGTGTAGTTTTTGATGGAGCGGGTCAGGAAACGCCGTTCTTTACGCGGCCATACGGCTAAGGAGCCTTCTGTTGGTTCATTAAACAGCGCACAAAGAAAGACGCCCTGGAACACCGGTTCTAATTTGGCGCTCATGGCTGAGTTTTCCCGCACATCCAATTCGC
>JALHRK010000217.1 GCA_022841505.1 Saprospiraceae bacterium
GCAGTTTCCGGCCTGGCAGCAGGCACTTACACCGTTACGGTGACGGATGGGCATGGCTGTACTTCAACGGATCAGGTCACCTTGTCTCAGCCTGCGGCAACCCTTTCGGCTACGGTGAACGGCGTCAGCAATAATCTTTGTTTTGGAGCGGCTACCGGCGCCACCCAGCTGACCGTAAGTGGTGGAACAGGGCCTTATTCCTACAACTGGTCCTCGCCGGCTGCCGACGTAGAAGATCCGGTGAATTTACCCGCCGGAACTTACACCGTGACCATTACGGATGCCAAGGGATGTACCGCAACCGCCATAGCAGTTATTTCACAACCGGTTGCTCCGGTTTCAGCGGTAACAAATGTAGTCAACAACGCATTGTGTACCGGAACAGGAACAGGCGCAGCAACGGTTTTGGCCGCTGGAGGAACTCCCGGCTATACCTATGCGTGGAGCAACGGCCAAACCACTCCAAATGCAACGGGTCTGGTTGCAGGTGCATATCAGGTGACGGTGACAGATGCCAATAACTGTACCACGGTGGCCACTGTATTCATTAGCAATCCTTCTAATTTGGTTGCCACCGTAACCAATCAAACTGCCGCCTTATGCACTGGCGCCAGCAACGGCACGGCGACGGTTGCCGTTACAGGCGGTACAGCTCCTTATTCGTACCAATGGTCAGGTGGCCAAATGACACCAGTTGTTACCAATCTCGCTGCTGGCGTTCATTCCGTTACGGTTACAGACAAAAATGGCTGCCAGGTGACGGCCACCGTCAATATTTTGGAACCTCCCCTGCTGACACTTCAGGTGCTTGCAACCCAACCCGTCAGTTGTGCAGGGGCAACCAATGGTTCGGGTACGGTTTTGGCTACCGGCGGCACGCCCAATTACACCTATTTATGGCCGGGAGGCCTGACCGGGGCGACCCGCACCGGCCTGGGGGCAGGCAGCTACACGGTAACCGCCACCGACGCCAACGGTTGTATGGCAACAGCTACTGTAGTGATTGGCTCAAATGGAAGTTTGGCAATTAACCCGCTACCAGATATTTCCCCGGTTTGTCCGGGGGAAACCGTTCCGCCAACCTTGCTCAGCGGGCAGCCCAATGATCCGGGAATTGTTTACTCCTGGACGGGCAGTCTTGCTGCGGGCATGGCCAATGGTACAAGCACCGGACTCAACCCCCAAATCCCCGCTTTTACAGCCACATTGGCGGAAGGCATTTATCCGGTTTCAGTAAGTGCCAGTTTGCAAAATTGCAGCGCAACCCGGGTATTCAACATCGTCATCCGGGATGACCAGGCGCCGCAGTTCACCAATTGTCCCGGCAATATGATCGTGGTCGGAAATGACCCCGACAATTGTTCTGCCAGGGTCAACTGGATGCCGCCGGCTGCAACCGATGATTGCCTTGGTAATGTGACCATCTTACAAACGACTGGCTTGGCTTCCGGGAGTGTATTCCCGGTCGGAACCACTCAGATTATGTACACGGCTACGGACCAGAGTGGCAATTCCTCCACTTGTAGTTTTTCTATTGTTGTACTGGATACGCAAAACCCTGAAATAACCGGTCCGGCCCAAGTCATCCAACAAGGCGCCAATACCGGGTGCAATTATGTAGAAAACGGAACTGCGCTTGACGCAACGGCAACGGATAATTGCCAGCTTGTTTCGCTGACGCACAATTACGCTGCGGCGCCTTCCAATCAAACCCTGAGTGGCGCTTCTTTTCCGCCCGGTGTCACCCTGGTTACCTGGACTGCCACCGACCAGGCGGGCAATAGTACGATGTATGTTCACTCCGTGGTCGTAACAGACGAAACGGCGCCCGTGGTAACACCTGGCTTTTGCCCGGGCAACATCACCGTCAACAGCGACAATGGAAACTGCGGAGCAGTTGTGAATTATACCACGCCTACTTTTGATGACAATTGCGATGGGGTGATGCTCGCCGGAGTACTCACCGGCCTTCCTTCGGGAAGTACATTTCCGGTTGGGGTTTCGACCGTAAGGTATACGTATGTGGATGCAGCGGGGAATGGGCTTGCCGTTTGCGAATTTACAGTAACCGTCAACGATACCGAACTGCCGCAAATCAGCTGTCCTTCCAACATAACAGTAGGCACCAACGGCGCCATTACAGGTGGCCCTGCGACCCTGGTCGCGACGGGGCCCTGTGGCGTAACGCTGTCCTATCCGATGCCAGTTGGAACCGATAATTGCCCCAATGCACAAACCGACCTGATGAGCGGGGCAGGTGCAGGCGCCAATTATTATGAATACAACGGCGTTTATACCCACCTGTGGCGGGTGACGGATGTTGCGGGGAACGTTGCATCCTGCCTGTTCACCATCACCGTTGAAGACCCGATATTACCCACCATTACTTGCCCTGCAAATACGACCGTGACGACAGATCCGGGCGCATGTACCGCCAAGGTCACCTATGCACTGCCTTTGGCGACAGATAATTGCCCGGGCTACAGCGTCAACCTGATCCAGGGGCCTGCGTCCGGTGCTGATTTTATGATTGGCAATACCACGGTGGTCTATGAAATTGAGGATGACATGGGCAATACGTCTACCTGCTCTTTTGTGGTAACGGTGGTAGATTTGGAAAAACCTCAATTCCTGACTTGCCCGCCCAATCGCAATATCAATGCCTCGGGTGGGTTGCCAAACGATTGTATGGGTTTAGTACCCAATATGCTGGCTGAAATCGTGGGCATTGACAATTGTACGCCGATGGCTGCACTGGCTGCTTCTGCAGTGCAAAATCCGGCGCCGGGAACGCCTTTTGGCGGCGTTCATGGCGCAACACAGGTGGTTACTTTTACCATTACCGATGCGGCAGGCAACATACAAACTTGTACGACGCTGCTGACCCTGGTGGATGATGTTGCGCCCGTTATCAATTGCGCGCCGGTAACACGTACCGTAAATGCCAATGCCAATTGCGTTTACCAGGCTACCGGAGCTGAATTTGACCCGGTTTGGATGGACAACTGCGCCGCAAAACTGAGTCACGATTATGCCCCGGCTCCCAACAACAATACCTTAGCCGGCGCAATTTTCCCGATTGGAACAACAGTCGTCAATTTTACGGCTACCGACGCCAATGGAAATCTGTTAAGTTGTTCAGTAACCATCGTAGTCGAAGACAACCAGGCGCCGGTGTTCGTCAATTGCCCGGGCAACATCACGGTGAACAACGATGTAGACCAATGTGGCGCCGTTGTTGCGTTCAGCACACCGATCGCTTTGGACAACTGCGGCGCTACGGTAAGCTTAGTTGCACCGAGCCTGCCAAGCGGCAGTCTTTTTCCTGTGGGAACCTCTACGGTCGTTTTCAGCGCGATGGATGCTGCTGGTAATTCGGTGGAATGCAGCTTTACGGTGACCGTTCGGGATGTGCAAATGCCGAAAGCAATTTGCAGCGATTTCACCGTCAATCTCAATGCTGCCGGCAACGCGACCATTACCGCAGCCAACATCAACGGAGGGTCTTTAGATAACTGTACAGCGGCTGCAAATCTGGTATTGGTTGCCAGCCAGACGAACTTTGACTGTTCCGATTTGGGGATGAATGCTGTTGTGCTGACCGTCACAGATGCCGCCGGGAATGTGAACAGTTGCGTCGCGACCGTGACCGTGGCCGATGTTACGCCGCCAGTCATCAGTTGTCCAACGAATATCACCAACCTCAATTGTGGCGATCCAATCCCGCCGCCGCTCACAACAGCTGCCGCTTTTGAAGCAGCTGGCGGAATGTTGAATGACAATTGTACCGCTGATCCTAACCTGGTCATTCGTTTTTCGGATTTTAATAATGGCCTTGGTATTTGTTCAGCAGATGGCGAACGCACGATTTTGCGCACTTACGAAGTGACCGACCAAGCGGGCAATCAAAGCACCTGCGTTCAAACCATTGCTTATCTTGAAGATGTAACGCCGCCTGTATTGACAACGCCAGCGGTAAACTTACCCTGCATCGGCGGCTGTTTGAACGGCGCGATTCCCCCGCAGGTCTTGGACTGGTTGGCCAATAACGGCGGCGCTACGGCAGCAGATTTTTGCAGCCCGGTCAGCTGGACCAATAACTTCAGCGCCGTTGCCGCCCAGGCGCTTTGCAATTCGAGCGGTACGCTGGCCGTAACCTTCACCGCCACCGATGTATGCGGTAATTCGGTTCAAACGACAGCCGAAATCTGCATCAACATCACCGAAAGAATTGGGGTCGCCAAGCGTGTTGTCAGCAATGTGTTACAACCAGATGGTTCTTCTTTAGTGACCTACGAGTTGAACGTTCAGAACTACAGCAATGTGCCGCTGACCAATATCCGGGTAGAAGATGATCTGACGCTGGTTTATCCAGGTCCTTGCATCGTGACCGTCGTCAGCCTGACCAGCCCTGACTTTGTCGTGAATGCCGGTTATTCGGGCTACGGAGACGTTCTTTTACTCGCAGGTGGCACTGCGGGCCTGCCTGGCAATGCCTTGCCCGTGGGTGAAAAAGGCGCAATTTTGCTGACGCTCCGGGTATCGGATTGTGCAGGAACCGGGCCGTTCAACAACTTAGCCACCGCTTCAGGAACGACGCCAAACGGAGCAGACATTGGCGATACCTCTACCAACGGGGCTGATCCCGACCCGGATGGCGACGGAAATCCATCGAATAACACATCGCCAACGCCGGCGGTGTTTTCCCCCAATCCCACCATTGGTATTGCAAAACGCGTCAGCGAAGGGCCAACGCGGGATGCGGATCAAAACTACGCGCTGACTTATGAAATTCGGGTGGTTAACTATGGCAATGTGAATCTGAGCGGCATACAAGTGGCTGAAAATTTGGCGCTGACCTTTGGCGCTGCTTCAGGCTGGATGCTGCTGGGCGTTGAAAGCGAAGAGTTTTCTGTAAACACGGCTTATAATGGAACCACTGTTACCAACCTGCTCACCGGCAACGACGTACTTTTAGTTGGTGAAGAAGGTGCGATTTACATCCGGATGAAGGTTGCGCCGGGTGGTTTTGAAGGGCCTTATCTCAACACAGCAAGGTCATTTGGAACAAGTCCCGATAATACCACGGTGCTGGACGATTCGCAGGACGGGAGCAACCCTGATCCGGACGGCGACAACAATCCGGGCAATAACAACGACCCGACTCCGGTTGTGCTGCCTTGTTACATAGAAATCATTTGTCCGGTTGTTGTAGATACCATTAAAGCGGACAACGATTTGGGGTGGTGCCGGGCGATGGTGAATTTTCCCCCGGCGGTTGCGGTCACTTGTGCGGGCGCTTCGGCCAGCCTCATCGAATTCCGCTTTTCCGGCGCCGGGGCAGCTGGTTTTATGAATGGCGTCTGGTATCCCGGACAACCCAGCGGGCTGATGTACAATGTCGGGGTAACGCAGGTGCAAATCAGGGCCAGCGTGCCCAATTTGCCTGGATTGGGCTACTCCGGAACCTGTACTTTCCACGTTGAAGTGGTTGACAAAGAAAACCCTGCGATTGTTTGCCGGGACATCACCGTGCCGGTTGGCGCCAATTGTGAATATTCCCTTTTACCGGGTCGGATAGACGCCGGCACGACCGATAATTGCACCCAACCGGCTGATCTCGTTTATCAAATCAGCTTAGACAACGTAACTTATGTCAACGCGCTCACGTTTGGCCTGGCCGATTTGATCAATACGCCAATTACCGTTTGGCTCCGGGTGACAGACGCTGCCGGGAATTACGCGGTTTGTACTGCTGAAGTTAACCTGGTGGACGACACGGCGCCTGCGATCATTTGTCCGCCGGATCAAATCGTTTACGCAGAACCCAACCTTTGCGTGGGCAAAGTGCCTGACTTGACAGGCGAATTGACCATAGACAACTGCGGCCAGGTGGATACGGTCTTTCAGGTACCTTCTCCAGGTGTATTATTTGGAACGCACCATGGGGATACCATCATGGTTACCCTGACTGTGGTGGATGTGCAGGGCAATACCAGCAGTTGTTCCGTAAAACTGACGCTTCAGGATACCCTTGCCCCCGTATTTTTGAATTGCCCGCAACCAAATATCGTCGTCAATACGCTGCCCGGGATGTGTGGCGCGTTCGTCAACTTCACGCTGCCCTTAGCGACGGACAATTGTGCACTCGATCAGGTCGTCCAAACCGACATCACCGGCCTGAACAGCGGCGATATGTTCCCCGTTGGGACGACAATTCTTGAATTTACTGCCTTCGATGCAGCGGGCAACAGCACCGTTTGCGTGTTGAAGGTCATCGTCAACGACAAAGCAATTCCGACCATTGATTGTCCTTCCAATAAAACGGTGGACATAAATCCTGGCATTTGTGGCGCTACCGTTCACCAGATCGCCGCTGTTTCTACGGATAATTGCCCGGACAACAGGGCAGTCATTTTCCGATTGACCAACCAGCAAGGCCAGGAATTGCATAGCGGTCTGCAAAATGCAAGTGGCAATACGTTTGATGTAGGTACGACGACCGTGACTTACCGCGTACAAGACCAGCCACTGTTGCTGATTACCGAGGCGACGCAGCACATCCAGGCAATATCCGGCGGAACCTTGCCTGCGCCGGCCTGGATCGCCACCGGCCTGCCCGACGGCGATTTCCTGGAAATCACCAATTTTGGGCCAGCCGCGATGGATGTAAGCAGCCTGAACATTGAGCGGATTTATACGGGTGGCGGAGAAACTTTCAGCATCCCGCGAGGCCAGATATTGAATGCGGGCGAAGTGCTGACCCTTCATTTTGGCAATGGTACGGATCATCCCACCGTACACCATTTCAACGTGCCGGGTGGCGCCAACCTGCCTGCCGGTCAACCCGCAGCTTACGTAATCAGCCATTCCGGGGTCGTGCTGGATGTGGTCGTCCTTGGAAGTTTTAACCCCGTTGGTCAGGGCACGTTGGCTACCGTTCCGGTGGGTCAATGGAGCGGCCTGCTCCAAAACGTGCAGGCTGGCGTGGTTCGAACCACGTACTGGGACAGCAACAGCGCAGGGGATTTCAGGTTGGCAGAGGTTTGTTCCGGCGGCTCTGTCGGCAGCCTGAATCCGGGACTTCCTGCCTTTCCGTCAAACGGCGCTTTAACTTCGCTGCAATCGCAACTCCCAAATATGGCGACTTGTAGCTTTACCGTAACGGTACGCGACAATGAATTCCCGCAATGTGGCGCCAACGGCCCCGTTGTTTCTACCTATGCGCTTTCCGGCGGACAAATTTTTCCCGGCGATTGCTTCGAGAAAACCTTAGTCATGACCGGACAAGGTCGCATTGCAGATGTCAATATTTTTCTCGAAGGCCAGACAGATGCGATGGGCAACCTGAGTTTTACGCTGATCAGCCCAAGCGGCACCGCCATAGAATTGGCTTCCGGCATTTGCGGATTCAACGACGGCTGGCGATTGACGTTCGACAGCGATACCGTAAATAGTGTGGCGCTCTATTGCCATGCGCTGAACCTTGGCGGCATCTATTCGCCCATCAATACGCTGGAAGCGCTGAACGGTGAGCCAGTTGCCGGGTTTTGGAAGCTGCGCATCGGACACAATGGAAGCTTGTCGCAAAACTTGGCTGCGCTCGTAAACTGGCGCCTCGACGTTCAAAGGCGGCTCCCCTATCTGCAAAACGATATAAGCCTGGCGAATGCCCCCGGCCTGTGCGGCGCCAACTTTACCTGGCGGCATCCGGTGCTGTTCGACAATTGCGATAACGGAACCATGCAAATGCAGTTGACTAAAGCAAACGGCAGTTTATTGCTCAACCAGTCTATCCCGATGAACAGATGGGGGAAACTCAATACCTTCCTGTTTCCGGTGGGCGTTACGACGGTGAATTACATACTCACCGACGCTGCCGGCAATCAAACGGAATGCAGTTTTGTTGTCACGGTGCGGGATGAAGAACCGCCGGTCATCGCCTGCCCCAATAATATGACCATCCAATTGGGGCCGGGCGCCTGCGAAGCGACTACCGCCCTGATCCCCCAAACCGCAACAGACAATTGCGGGGTCGCCACCATCACGTATTCCCCAGCCGGGCCTTATCCTATTGGTACAACGATGGTCACTATGACGGTCACTGACGCCGCCGGAAATTCAAAAACCTGCTCCTTTACCATAACCGTTATCGAACACATGACAACGGGTACCCAATTGTCATGCGTCGGTCAGATCAATGTTGTGCTTGGCGCCGATTGCACCGCGGAAATTACGCCCGACATGGTGCTGACGGGGACAGACCACCGCTGTTACGGCAATTATGTGGTCACTTTACATTTGGCGCATGGTTTGCCTGCACTCGACAGCAGTCCTTTTGCTACACTGGAACTGGCTGGTTTGGAAATCATTGCAATGGTTTGCAATCCCCAAACCGGCGAGTGCTGTTGGGGAACGGTGTTGGTAGAACATAAAGAAGAGCCGGAGTTCATCTGTCCGGCAGATACCCTCATCAGTTGTTTGGCCAATATTGCGCCTGTCCTGACCGGGCAACCGGTCGTTACCTCCTGCATTCCCGAAGATCCGATCATTTCTTTTGAAGATGAGGTGGAGGAAAACGAAAATTGTGATGACTTTCCGTTGATTATTACCCGCACCTGGACGGTTGCTGATGTTTTTGGCAATGCATCTACCTGCGTACAGACCATTCGGGTAGCCTCGTTCAGCCTTGACGATATTGTATTCCCGCCGAACTTTGATAATTTTGGTTCGACGGCCCTAAACTGTGCTGAAGTAGCTGCCAATCCCCACCTGACTCATCCGGATAGTACAGGTTATCCTGTGCTTGCTGACGGGTCAAACCCATTTTCGGGGGCCAACTATTGTGGCGCGTCTTTCCTGTACACAGATGAAGTCTTTACGATTTGCGAGGGCAGCTACCAGATTTTGCGTACCTGGAAGGTACTCAACCCCTGCGAGCCGGTCGTTCCCGGCGTCAACCCGCTGGTTCATGTGCAGTCTATTCAGGTACTCGATGAGCAGGGCCCGGTCATCATTTGCCCGACCAACAGGGTCATCAGTTCCGGCCCCTTCTCCTGCCGCGGCGCCTTGGTGTTGCCTGCGCCCCAGCTTAGCGACGGGTGTTCTCCGGCTTCGTATACCGTCAGTATCGGCTCTGGTTCTTTGACGTTGATCAATGGTTCTTACCTCCTGAGCAACTTAGAAGAAGGTATTCATTATGTGACCTACCGCGCAAAAGATGCCTGTGGTCGAAAATCGCAGTGTACGTTCACCATCACGGTGACAGACCAGATCGAGCCGATTGCCATTTGCAACGAAGACCTCCACATCAGCATTGGTGGTCAGGGACTTGCGCGGGTTTATGCGGAGGATGTAGATGAAGGCAGCAGCGATAATTGCGGGATTTCAATCATCGAAGTGCGCCGCCGCATCACCAGAGACAGCAGTTGCGCGCCAATTGCAGAAAGCTACTCGGATTGGGGGCAGTTTGTTGATTTTAACTGCTGTGATGCAGGCAATTACGTCACCCTGGAACTTCGGGTAACGGATTACACCGGCAATACCAATATTTGCTGGCTGGAGGTTTTGGTGGAAGACAAAATCCGCCC
This sequence comes from Saprospiraceae bacterium, assembly GCA_022841505.1. Classification (GTDB taxonomy): domain Bacteria; phylum Bacteroidota; class Bacteroidia; order Chitinophagales; family Saprospiraceae; genus JABWAJ01. The sequence goes on from JALHRK010000217.1 coordinate 9,591, forward strand.
TTTCTGTACGGCGCCACACCCGGCTACGCTGGATTGCGACGACCTCCCGTACGATTTCAATTTAGGCGACACCCTGCAATTGCAAAGCCTTTTCGGCAATGCGATGGGCGCCGATAACTGTTTCGGAGTCACTACGCAGGAGTTGCAGGCGGTCAATAACCTGCACGATTGCGGATTTGGCACCATCCTGCGCCAGTTCCGCGCCATTGATGCCCAGGGGAATATTTCAACAAATCTATGCCAGCAGCTCGTTACCATCAACGAAGTACACCATTACGAAATCAAGTTTCCGAAGGATGCGGAGGCTAATTGTGGCGTCCCAAATCCGGATACGTTGATGTACTACACGCCCGGTTGTGACCTCATGGCGGTGACGGTAACCGATGAAATATTTGAAGCTTCCGGCGACGAATGCTACAAAATATTCCGAAAATACCGTGTGCTGAACTGGTGCGAATACGATGGCTTTTCCCCCGCCGTGGTGGTGGGACGCGATGAAGATTGCGACGGCCTTCCCGGCGATGAAGCGGTTTGGGTACTGGTTCGTCCAAACGGTGTGACCTGGTACGACCGCGATTCCATCGAATTAAACAGCAATCCGGCAGCATTCGTGAAGGGCACTTCCTGCGACGGTATTACAAACCCCGCCGGCCATTGGATCAATTCCAATATTGACATCAATGCAACCACAGACCCCCTTACCGGCAATCAAAACAATACCAACAATCCGAACCTGGGGCCGAATGACAACATCCGCAACATCGCCTCAACCGGGCTTTGGGAGTATACACAGATCATTAAAGTCTATGACAATATTGATCCTGTTGTCCTTTTTGAACAACCGGAACCCTTCTGTTCCATCAACAACGAAACCTGCGAAGGAGAGGTGCAGGTACCGTTCCGAATCAGCGAAAACTGTACGCCGGATGATTTGACAATCCGGGTGTTTTCGGATGAATTTTCGGACAATATTGATGCAATTGACCTCACTACTCAACTGGCTGGCGCCTACCCGGATTTTGTCATCAGCGGAACCTTCCCCCTCGGCGCTCATCTTTTTGAGGTGCAGGTTTCGGACGGCTGTGGCAATGATACTTCGATGGAAATCGCTTTTGAAGTCG
>JALHRK010000218.1:0-7612 GCA_022841505.1 Saprospiraceae bacterium
GGCCATCCAGCGGGAGCAACCCCATTTGGCCAACGGCGCCAACTTAGCTTACCCAAAAATTGTTTTTGACGCAGTTGGCGGTTTCTCCGGAACCGACCACCTGGCTTCCGGCGACGACATGTTGTTGTTGCAAAAAATCGCTAAGCAATCCGCTAAAAACGTACATTTTGCGAAAAGCTCAGAAGCCTTGGTGCGAACTCATGCGAAAGCTACGCTACCTGAATTTCTAAGCCAGCGGTTGCGCTGGGCCTCCAAATCGGCTGCTTTCCGCAATCCGGGTTTGCTGTGGACGCTCGGGGTGGTGTTTGCGCTGTGCTGGGCCATCCTGCTTAGTGCGCTGCTTGTGCCGTTTGCAGGATTCAAAATGGTGATGCTTTTCGGATTTCTTTTTTTGGTCAAATCTGCTGCTGATTACGCGTTGTTGTCAACGGCCTGCCGGTATTTTGGGCGCCCGGATTTACTCCGGTATTTTTGGCCCGCCCAGTTTTTGCATATTGCTTATATTGCCTTCATTGGCCTGGCTTCCATGTTCCGAAAGCGCTATGTTTGGAAAGGGCGGTCAGTGCAGTAGCGCCGAACTCCGATTCGGCGCATCCGTAAGAAAAATGCAATTTAGTACGGGGTTGTGTAAAGAGTCGAATTTGTTGAAATAGTTGAAATTGTTAAATTCGTTAAACACGGATAACAAACATGATACAAATATACGATTTCAACCAATTTAACCAATTCAACACTCTTTACACAACCCCTACAGGGAACGTTTAACTATAAACGATGTCTATCCAAAAGTATTTACAACTTTCCAAAGAAGTTGGCGAAGCCATAGCTGCCCGCCAACCGGTCGTGGCTTTAGAATCCACGATCATAGCACACGGGATGCCTTATCCGCAGAATCTGGAAACAGCCCGGCGGATGGAAAATGCGGTCCGGGAATCTGGTGCAATACCGGCGACCATCGCAATTTTAGGTGGAAAAATCAGGGTTGGGTTGGATGCCGCCGATTTGGAATACCTGGCAAAAACCGGCCACCAAATCCCCAAGGCCAGTCGCCGCGACCTGCCTTTTTTGTTGTCGCAAGGCCTGGATGGGGCTACGACTGTGGCTTCCACCATGATTGCTGCCGACCTGGCCGGTATCCGGATTTTTGCCACCGGGGGCATCGGAGGCGTGCACCGGGGCGCGGCCCAAACTATGGACATTTCTGCAGATTTGCAGGAACTGGCCCGGACGAATGTAGCGGTCGTTTGCGCCGGCGTGAAATCCATCCTCGACATTGGGCTCACGCTGGAATATCTGGAAACGCAGGGGGTGCCGGTTTTGGGTTACCAAACAGATGAATTTCCTGCTTTTTATACGCGAAGCAGCGGTTTTCGGGTAGATTACCGGGTAGATACCCCCGAAATCCTGGCAGCAATATTGCACGCCAAGTGGGCAACCGGCTTGCAGGGCGGCGTGGTCATTGCCAACCCGATTCCGGAACCGGTAGAAGCGGATGGTTTGGAAATAGAACGCGCAACGGCTCAGGCGCTGCGGGAGGCCGACGAGCAGGAGATTCGCGGCAAAGCCATTACGCCGTTTTTGCTGGCCCGAATTGCGGCCCTTACTGCCGGCAAAAGTCTGGGCGCCAACATCGAACTGGCGTTGCACAATGCCCGGTTGGCTGCGGAATTGGCGGTGTGTTTTAGTAAGATTTCAGTGCATGGGGTTTGATTCCTGAGAAGGAAATATGAGGCGATAACCGTAGCTTTGCGGGGAGTTTGATGACATCAAGGCCATGGCGGACTAAAGTCCGCGAAACATAGGCCGCGCAACATAACCCGACACACACGATTTAACATAAAAACATGCCAATTCAACACGATAAAATAACTTCGCCGGCTTATGTGCTGGAAATGAAATTATTGCGCCGCAATCTGGAACTGATCCGTCACGTGCAGGAGGAAGCTGGTGTCAACGTTATTCTTGCTTTGAAGGGGTTTTCCATGTGGCGCGTTTTTCCGATGGTTGGGGAATACCTGAAAGGGGCTACAGCGAGCTCGCTGAACGAAGCACGCCTGATTTTTGAAGAAATGGGCAAAAAAGCGCATACCTATTCGCCGGCGTACCTGCCCGATGAATTTGAAGAAACAATGCGCTACAGCAGCCACATTACCTTCAATTCGATCGCCCAGTACCTGCTGTACCGCGACACCCTGAAAACTGCGGCGGAACCTATTTCTGCCGGATTGCGCGTCAACCCGGAATATTCGGAAGTGGAGGTGGATTTGTACAACCCCGCTGCGCCCGGTTCGCGGCTCGGCGAAATGGTGGATGCTTTTAGCGACGGTTTGCCGGAAGGCATCGAAGGTTTGCATTTTCATACCCTTTGCGAATCGTCTTCTTTTGCGCTGGAAAAAGCGCTGGAGGCTTTTGAGGTGCGGTTTTCCAAATTTTTCCCCCAACTCAAGTGGGTCAACTTCGGCGGCGGCCACCTCATGACACGGAAGGATTACGACGTCAACCACCTCATCGGGTTGTTGCGCCGTTTTCGCGAACGCTATAATTTAGAAGTCATTCTGGAACCGGGCAGCGCGATTGCCTGGGAAACGGGGGTGCTGGTTTCTACCGTTTTGGACATCATCGAAAGCCGGGGTGTTCGCACGGCCATCGTGGATGTTTCATTCACGGCCCATATGCCGGATACGCTGGAAATGCCTTACCGCCCACGGATCATCGGCGCGAGCACAGAACCGGTGGCCGGAAAACCGACTTACCGCATCGGTGGAGTCAGTTGCCTTGCCGGCGATTACATGCAAGCCTATTCCTTCGACGAGGAATTGAAGCCGGGCGACCGCCTTGTTTTTGAAGACATGATTCATTATACGATGGTGAAAACTTCTATGTTTAACGGGGTTCGGCACCCGGACATCTGCATCTGGCACGAAAACGACGAGCTGGAGCTGGTTCGGCGGTTTACTTACGAAGATTACAAAAGGCGGTTGTCGTGAACCTGTTTGTCTACGGCACCCTGATGCGCGGCATGCCCTTCCCGATGGCGGCTTTTTTGGAACAAAATGCTGTATTTCGGTGGGAAGGTTGTTTGCCTGGCCGCTTGTTTGACCTTGGCGGCTATCCGGGCTTGGTGTATTTGCCACAACATAAAAACCGGGTACCCGGCCATGTTTTTGAGTTGGCCAATCCCGGAATGGTGCTGACAAAGTTAGACGCGTATGAAATGTATTATCCGGAAGCGCCGGAGCGCAGTGAATACCTGCGGGTGACTGTGCCGGTGGAGACCAGCTTCGGATTGGTGGATTGTCAGACGTATGTGTTCAATCGCCCGGTTGAGGGTTTGATGGAAATTCCGGATGGGAATTGGCTGGCGTGGTTCCATAGCAGGGAAAGCCCGGTTGATCCGGGGAGTTTTCGGGCGATTTAGCGGTTTTTTGTGGTGTTCGTTTTGACTCCGGGTTAAGCCGGGCAGAGCCCGGGAAATAGGACACGCGAGGCGGAGCCATCGCGCGAGCGGGAGATCAACGCGAGGCGGAACTTCGACTTACTTCGAGTTCGCTCAGTACAAGTTGCTCAGCCAGCAGCTCAGTTACCGTGCCGTCGCGCGAGCGGGTGTCTTCTTGCGAAAAGGTAACACCTTTTTAGAAAGGTGTCACCTTGGGTGTTCGTTCCAATTTAGCGCGTTGTAGCGCCGAACTCTGATTCGGCGCAAGCTGGATAGTCGGGCAGAGCCCTGAGAATAGGACACGCGAGGTGGAACTTCGACTTCGCTCAGTTACCGCACCATCGCGCGAGCGGGTTTCTTCTTGCCGAAAAGGTAACACCTTTTTAGAAAGGTGTCACCTTGGGTGTTCGTTCCAATTTAGCGCGTTGTAGCGCCGAACTCTGATTCGGCGCAAGCTGGATAGTCGGGCAGAGTCCGACCAATCGTACACGCGAGGCGGAACTTCGACTTACTTCGACTTCGCTCAGCACAAAGTCGCTCAGTTACTGCGCCATCGCGCGAGCGGGCACTAGCGCAAGCCCGCATTAAGCGTTGCCAGCGCCTTCGACCCCGGACACAAAACCTTTTCTTCAAGGGTATTCAATGGTTCGGTGGTCGTATTCAGCACTTCGTGCAAATTTTGCAAACTTTCGTCAATGTAAATCAGGCCGGTCAGGATTTCTCCTTTGGATCGGGCGTGGTGGAGGGCATTCATTGCGGAATGGCGATCCTGGGGATCCCAATCGGAAGCAATTTTGTGCAGGCGAATCAAAGAGTCGTCGTGCAGGGCAATTTCTTTGGTGCTGCCAGCTTCGTATTGGGTGGTGATTTCGGATTTGATGGGCACAAAATCCACGGTTGCGGTTGCTTCAATGTGTTCCCGTACGTAATCGTAAGATTTGGTCGAGCCCGGGTTGTTGTTGAAGGTGACGCACGGAGAAATAACGTCAATAAACGCAAACCCCGGATGCGCAAGGGCCGCTTTGAGCAAAGGCACCAACTGGGTTTTGTCGCCCGAAAAACTGCGCGCAACAAAGCTGGCGCCCAGTTCGAGGGCCAGGCCAGCCAGGTCAATCGCCTGGAAAGGATTCGTATGTCCCGATTTGCTTTTCGAGCCGGCGTCGGCAGTGGCGGAATCCTGGCCTTTCGTGAGGCCGTAGCAGCCATTATTCATCACCACGTACACCATGTTAAGGTTGCGGCGGATGGCGTGTACGAACTGCCCCATACCGATGGAGGCGGTGTCGCCGTCGCCCGAAACGCCGAAATAGACCAGGTCGCGGTTGGCTAAATAAGCGCCCGTTGCCACAGAAGGCATGCGGCCGTGTACTGAGTTGAAACCATGGGAGTTGCTTAAAAAATAAGCAGGCGTTTTTGACGAGCAGCCAATACCCGACATTTTTGCCACGCGGTGCGGCTCAATGGACAATTCGTAACAAGCCTGGACGATCGCGCCGCTGATGGAATCGTGTCCGCAACCAGCGCACAGCGTCGAGAGCGCGCCTTCGTAATCTTTCTGGGTATATCCGATTTTGTTGACCGGCAAGTGCGGGTTCCTAAACCGGGGTCTTGTATAAGTCATACCGTCGCAAAATTTTTGATGATCTGTTTAACAATTGTGTCAGCCGTGATGGGCGTTCCATCGTAGTTGAGCACCGGAATCATTTTTTGAGGAGCAACCCCCAATTCGTTGATGAGCAGCGAACGCATTTGTGCATCGCGGTTTTGCTCGATAACAAAAATCAATTCATGGTCGGCGATAAACTGCCCGACGGATTCCGAAAACGGAAAGGACCGAAGACGCAGGCTGTCTAAATGGATGTCCTGCGCTGCCAGCAAATCCACCGCTTCTTCCGAAGAATAAATGGAAGTTCCAAAAAAGAGTATGCCGCACTCGTTGGCTGTTGCAGCTTGCCGCACTTCGGGGGCAGGAACGATGCTTTTGGCGGTTTCCCACTTTTTCAGTAACCGGTCTACGTTGCGCGTATAAGTACCGGAATCTTCAGTGTAGCCGGCATATTCGTCGTGCGAAGTACCCCGCGTCACGTAAGCGCCTTTGGAAGGGTGCGAGCCGGGGTAGGTGCGGTAGGTAATCCCGTCGCCGTCCACTTCTAAATAGCGGCCAAATTTGGTGATGTTTTCGAGATCCGCAGTGTGCAGCACCTTGCCGCGGTCGTAAGTACGGCTATCATCCCACTCGAACGGCGCCGTCAGGTGGTCGTTCATACCCAGATCGAGGTCGGTCATCACAATGACCGGTGTTTGCAGCCTTTCGGCCAAATCGAACGCGGTAACCACGTCGTCGAAGCACTCTTTCGGGGTGCTTGGAAACAGCAATACGTGTTTTGTATCGCCATGGGAAGCATAAGCGGCAGCAATGATGTCGGCCTGTTGGGTACGGGTTGGCATCCCCGTAGAAGGGCCTGCACGTTGCACATCAATCAGCACCGTCGGGATTTCAGCGAAATACGCCAGTCCCAGAAATTCGGCCATGAGCGAAACGCCGGGGCCGCTGGTGGCCGTAAAAGACCGCGCTCCGTTCCAGTTGGCGCCAATCACCATGCCGATGGCGGCAAGTTCGTCTTCGGCTTGCACGATGGCAAAATTCTTTTTCCCGGTTTCCGGATCGGTTCTGAATTGTTCTGCGTATTCCATAAAGGCTTCTACCACAGAAGTAGAAGGCGTGATGGGATACCAGGCCGCAACCGTTGCGCCGGCATAAACCGCGCCCAAACCACACGCCGAATTGCCGTCAACCAGGATGCGGTCGCCCACTAAGTCGCGGCGCTCCAACCGGATATCGAGCGGGTATTCGAAGTTTTCGTGGATGTATTGGATGCCCAATTGCAGGGCTTTGACGTTCGGTGCAATCAGCTTTTCTTTGCCCTGGAACATTTCTGCCAGCAGGGTTTCCAGCACCGGAAATTCAATTTCCAGCAAAGCCGATAAAGCGCCGACGTAAATGATGTTTTTAAACAATTGCCGCTGCCGGGGATCGGTATATTCGCGCAGACAGATGGCCATCAGCGGAATTCCAATGTAGTGGATGTCCTCACGGATGAATTCCCGGTGCAGGGTTTTGGTGCTGTCGTACAGGAAATAACCGCCTGGTTTCACCGAAGCGATGTCCTTTGGCATGCTTTGCGGATTCATGCACACCATAAAGTCAATGCCTTCGCGGCGTCCGAGGTATCCTTTTTCACTAACGCGCACTTCATACCACGTTGGCAAGCCCTGAATATTGGACGGGAAAATGTTTTTGGGCGTAACCGGAATGCCCATCCGAAAGATTGCTTTGGCAAAAAGCGCATTAGCGCTGGCTGACCCGGTGCCGTTCACGTTGGCAAACCGGATAACAAAATCATTGACTGAGGAAGACTGTTGCATGGGTATTGTGTTCAATACTTTTTTGTCAGTGAATATCGTGTTTTAAATTACGGCTCCCGGGAGTTTGCACGCTTTCGTTGTGGAATACAAAAACTGCTGCATGTCCCAGGCCGCCGTGGGGCAGCGCTCGGCACACAAGCCGCAATGCAGGCAAACATCTTCGTCTTTGACCATCACCCGGCCGGTTTGCAGCAGGTCAGAAACGTACAAATCCTGCGAAGTGTTGGGCGCCGGCGCGATCAGGCGCGTGCGCAGGTCTTCTTCCGGACCGTTTGTCGTAAACGTTATGCAAGAGGTTGGGCAAATGTCCATGCAGGCGTCGCATTCGATGCAGCGGCTGGTATTGAAAACGGTTTGCACATCGCAATTCAGGCAACGTTGCGCCTCTTTGAAACCGACGCTCAGGTTGAAGCCCAATTCAACTTCGACTTTGCGGTTGGTCAGCGTCATGCGTTTGTCGGCCTGCGGCACCACGTAACGAACGTCGGTGACCACTTCGCTGTCGTAGCTCCATTCGTGGATGCCCATTTTTTGACTGACCAAATTCGTCATCGGATCCGGGCGCTTGTGCAAGGATTCGCCCCGGCAATACAAATCTATGGATACGGCGGCATGGTGGCCGTGTGCAACCGCAGTGATGACGTTTTTCGGCCCAAAAGCCGAATCGCCGCCAAAAAATACTTTTGGATTGGTAGACTGGAAAGTAACCGGGTCTACGGTAGGCATTTCCCACTTGTCAAATTCGAGGCC
>JALHRK010000218.1:7622-10681 GCA_022841505.1 Saprospiraceae bacterium
CGCGTTCGATCCACGGAAAGCTGTTTTCCTGGCCAATGGCCATCAGCACTTCGTCGGCTTCGATGAAGACGTCGGCTTCACCGGTTGGCACCAGCGAACGTTTGCCTTTTTCGTCGTAAACGGCGTGTACTATTTCAAAGGTCATGCCTTTCAGCACGCCGTTTTCGGTGACAAAAGACTTGGGCACGTGGCAATCCAGGATTGGAATGTCTTCGTGCATGGCGTCTTCTTTTTCCCACGGAGAAGCTTTCATTTCTGAAAACGGACTCCGAACCACCACTTTTACTTCCTCTCCACCAAGGCGGCGCGAGGTGCGACAGCAGTCCATCGCCGTATTGCCGCCGCCCAGCACAATGACTTTTTTGCCAATTTTCGAGGTGTGTTCAAACGCCACGCTGGCCAACCATTCGATGCCGATGTGGATGCTTTGCGGCGCTTCCCAGCGGCCGGGCAAATCCGGCAGGTCGCGGCCTCTTGGCGCGCCCGTGCCGACGAAGATGGCGTCGTAGTCTTTTTCCAGCATTTCTTTCAGGCTGGAGACGTAGGTTTTTAAATGGGTATGGATGCCCATATCGAGGATGAAGTTCACCTCTTCATTCAGCACTTCTTCCGGGAGGCGGAAGCTGGGGATCTGGCTGCGCATCATACCGCCGCCCAATTCCTGCTCATCATAAAGGTGGATTTCATAACCAAGTGGCGCCAGGTCCCGCGCAACCGTCAGCGATGCCGGACCGCCCCCGATGAGGGCAATGCGCTTGCCGTTTTTGGTTTCGGCAGGTTTTGGCATCAGGTGTTTGACTTCCCCCTTATTGTCTGCTGCAACCCGCTTCAGGCGGCAAATCGCTACGGGTTCCTCTTCCACGCGACCCCGACGGCAGGCCGGTTCGCAGGGTCGGTCGCAGGTGCGGCCCAGCACACCAGGAAACACGTTCGATTCCCAGTTGACCATATACGCTTCTGTATATCGTTCTGCTGCAATGAGTCTGATGTATTCCGGTACTGGCGTATGCGCTGGGCAGGCATACTGGCAATCCACTACTTTGTGGAAGTATTCCGGGTCTTTGATGTCGGTCGCCTTCAAGTTTCTTTTTTTTGTTTTCAAAAACGGCTGTTAATATACTTTGAGAATTCAAATCTGCAAAATTGTTTTTCAAAACAGAAGATTGAAGGCATAATGGGGCCTGAGACAGAAAAATAAGTAACTTTCTGGCCATGTGAAACACCAATATTCTGGACGATGATTTTGACGGCAACTACGCCATGCTTTATCTCATCTCAATAATTCTTTCTTCAATATTTGACACGTTGCCTGAAGTTACCGTGGTTGTCTGAATGCTGTAAAGTACCCAACCAGTCCCGTGAATGCTCGAAGCAGTCAAAATTTCGTTTCTCAAGCCTCCCAAGACTTCAGGTTTTGGCGGGTCAATGCCCATGTTTTTTGCCATAGTTGTCATATAATCAAGGGTAGCATTGGTCAACTGTTCTATATCTATTTCTTGTGCAGCACGCATGATGTAGGTATCATCCTGTTCATTGATCTCGTCAAGATAAACAGTAAAGTCAGCGTCAAAGGGCTCGCTACCGTAAATGTTCGGCGCCTTTGTTTTGCCCTCTAAAATTTCTCCTAAGGTATATTTGGCCCCGTGGAAAGTATGAAACTGGTGAATATCCTTGATGCATACGGATTCTATTGCTTCTTTTGTCGCAGTAGTTGCTTCAACTTGCTCTAATACTTTGTCCATTCCGGGAATTTCCTTGAAGTCGTTTTTTAAAGAAAGGACGGCTTTATGAATGAAGTCTTTAATCTCTTTATGATTCACTACTTCTAAAAAACTGCCGACTTCATCGGTCTTGAAAATGACCTTCATCCCATTGTTGATATTCATAAGTTTTTTAAAAGCCGGATTGGGGTCATCGGTCTGGAAGTTTTTGTAAAGCCATTGGATGGTGTAGAAGTCTTTACCCGAGTTCAAAACCGTTACTTCAACCTCATAAGTCGTCATTTCCCTTGAAGTTGTGTCCGCGTCTTTTAGGTTGATTTTTTCTACGGATACCACATAATCCTGTTTTTCTCCTTCGTCCCAATAGGTGATGACCTGAACGGTAGAGTCAGCCATGTTGATCTGGCCAAAAGTGGTAAGTGTCGTTAGAACAAAAATTGAAGTTAAAAGCTTGTTTTTCATTGTTTTAATCTCTGTTTAATGATGCGGCTATCATTTCTTCCAGCACTTTCATATCAATATCCGCCAGCTTGTTGATGTACAGACAACCCACACCCGTTTTATGCTTGCCTAACTTTTCAAGCGCAGTGGCATACTCCTTAATATTCATGATCAGGTACAACGATAGATTCGCTTTGCGGGGAGAAAAACCGATCCGGAGCCAATCCACTTCCCTGCCGGTCTTAGGGCTTTTATACCGCACCTGGCCAAAACCGATCATGGAGGCGCCCCACATTTTCGGTTCTTCGCCGGTTGCTTTTTTCATCATTTCCAAAATCACAAAACTGTCCTTGCGCTTTTGTTCATCTGGAACGCTGTTGATGAAATCCTCCACGCTTTCGGAGGTTGGTTTTGTTTTTATTTCAGCCATTTTAAAGTGATTGATTGTTGAATGATTATTTCACGTAATAGTCGCATATACAGCGAGGCGGCGTTTAGGTGACATCACCTTAGCATACTTTGCTCACTATTGCTTTCTTTTTCATTCTTTTGTTAGCTCGGCTTTCCATGCTTGATTTGTATTTATCAACCCCCAAATTACTGAGATGATTCCACCAATCATCCCTCCCCAAATCGAGCCTCCCACCCAGGCGTATCCTGCTCTTGGAAATTTTTCATTTGGTACTGAATGAATGATTAGGTCGTAATCTTCTGGGAATACAAAAGCTAAAATTATTGCAATTATTCCACCAATTATCCAGCATCCGTAAATCACAAAAATTATTTTCTTTAATTGCTTTTTGGTGAATTCCCAATCTGCTTTCTTTTTTGTTATTGCGGCAAACCCAATAGTGAAAATGAAGCCAAAAATTAGTCCATAAATTATTCCTTCAAAAA
>JALHRK010000219.1 GCA_022841505.1 Saprospiraceae bacterium
GTTCGCCTTCGACCGGAATTGTATGGCGTGCCTTGCAACGGCTATATTTTGCAAAACGACGGGAAAGGCAAGTTCACCAACGTGACGCCTTCGGTTGCGCCTGCACTCAAAGAAACGGGGATGATCACTACTGCGCTTTGGGCAGATCTGGATGGCGACAAAGACCCCGATCTTGTGCTGGCGGGCGACTGGATGCCGGTTCGGGTTTATGAAAACCAGGACGGCAGTTTGGTAGAAACCACGGAACAAGCCGGCCTGCTGAAAACGAACGGCTGGTGGAATACCCTCGCCGCTGCGGATGTTGACGGCGATGGCGACCTGGACTTGATCGGCGGCAACCACGGCTGGAATTCCCGCTTGCGCGCCACCCCCGAACGCCCTGTTTCGATGCACGTGAACGACTATGACCAAAACGGAACCGTGGAACAGATTATATGCAGCTACAACGGCGACAAGGCTTACCCCCTGGCGCTGCGCCACGATTTAGTTGCGCAACTGCCCGCACTGAAAAAGAAATACCTGCAATACGCCAATTACAAAGACCAGACGCTGACCGACATCTTCACGCCGGAACAATTGCAAAACTGCGTGGTGCAGGAGGTTTATCACTTGGCCACGACCTTGTTTGTGAACAATGGGAAAGGGGCGTTCGAACTGGTTGCCCTGCCCATTGAAGCGCAATTTTCCCCGGTTTGCGCCATCCTGGCCGACGATTTTAACGGCGACGGAAAGGCCGATTTGCTGCTGGGCGGCAACTTCTTCCGCGCCAAACCCGAAATGGGCCGCTACGACGCCAGCTACGGCACCTTGTTGCTGGGCGATGGCAAAAATGAATTCCGGGCAGCGCCTTCTTCTGTTTCCGGGTTAAAAATTGGAGGGGAAATCCGGGATTTGGTTGCTTTGAAAGCGGGGAAAGACAAGTTGATTTTTGTGGCAAGGAATGATGATGAAGCGGTGTTCTTGAGGCGTTAACGCTCCCCCAGCCACCTGCTCAAATTTTGATTCAAACGTATGGTAACGCCTTTCACCTTTAATTTTGTCTGGTAACCCCAGAATGCCTGCCCACCTTCAAAGTGCTCTACAGCCGACCAGGGAATGAACAGCGGTTTATGGCCCGGCGAAAACAAAACCATCGTTCTGAGCCACAATCCCCGGTCATCTGCTTTAAAAAGGAGGGTGGAATTGTATCGGGAAAAGTTGATCATGCCGCTGCCGGTTTGCAGGTCTGAAGGCATGGGTTGATGGGTGGCGAAGGAGGCTGCCAGTTGCTGCCAGCCAAACAGGCTAATGAGGTAAACGATTCCGCACCAGAACAGTGGAAAAATAATCAAAAAGCCCAGGATGATGAAAATGGTGAGCAGGGTGTCTGATGTCTGCATCGTTGATTTTTATAATTGTTTGGACTAAACCGGATTAAACCGTAATTTACTTCGGGTTTTACATTTCTGCAAACAGATCCTGCCATGGCGTCACACAATTTTAAAAAAAACTCCCTGCTCTTTGCCTTGTTTTGGCTTAGTCTGGCCGCAACAGCGCAACAACCTTTCCAGTGTGACGACGAATTTTTCCTTTCGACCTCCCGTCGGGGTTTTAACTGGGGCGCTATTGACCGCTTTCGGGTGGATTCTTTGCTGGCCTTTGCTCCGGATTACGATCCGCTCTTCTTCGACGAAACCATCCGGATCGTTGCGCTGGGATACAGCGTGGCAGACAACCACTTATATGGCCTTGATCCGTTTACTTACCGCCTTTATCGCATGGACGCCGGGGGCAATGCAACCGATTTGGGCATTCCGCAGGGGTTAGACACCAGCTACAGTTATTTTGCGGGCACCGTTAATCCGTTTGGCAACAGCCTGATCCTGATCGGCAGGAACAAAACGACAGAAATAGACGAAAGCTATTGCAGGGTCAGCCTTTCGAACGGCAACTATATGTCAAGTTCGCTGACCATCATCAGCGACGTTGCTACCCAAATAGACGATATTGCTTTTGATCCGGTTTTTGGAACCCTGTTCGGCTACGACAGCAGGAACCGGCACTTAGTGAACATCAGCACCAGCGGAGTCGTTACGAGCGTGGGCTTTCAAACCCTGAGCGGCATCAGCTACATGGGGGCCATTTTTTTCGATCACCACGGCAACCTGTTTACGTATGGGGCTGCCGGCGGTGCAGAAACGACGCTTTATTTGCTTGACAAACGAAATGGCGCCATTGTTACCCAAAAAAATCCTGGCCCTCCGGGAAATTTTACCGACGGTTGCTCCTGTCCTTTTCGGATGGTGTTTGAAAAAACCGTTGCACCAACTTTGGTATTGCCTTGCGGCGAAGTGACCTATACTTACCGCATCTATAATACTGCCGGATCGGCTTATACCCAGGTTGACCTGATTGACACCCTGCCTGCGGGATTTGTCATCACTCAACTAAACGGGGTACCCGCTATCAGCCAGGTGTTGAGCAGCGTTGGAACCAATGTGCTGCATATCCGGGATTTACACGTTTTGCTGGGCGAAAACAGCATCACGGTGCGGGCAAGGGTAGGGGATGTACCGCCGGGTGTATACGGCAGCCAGGCATTTTTTGGGCCTTTCCCCAAAGCTTTTCCGGATCCTTTTTTGTCCAATGACCCCTTGGCGCCGGGTAACGACGACCCGACCCTCGTGACGGTAGCAGAACGGGAGGATGTGCTGAGCGACACCGCTCTCGTGTTGTGCAACGCAGGCGCCTCGCTGATCCTGAATGCCGCTGTGGGTGCGGACGTCTATTTATGGAGCGACGGCTCCACAAACAGCTTCCTGGACGTGACGACGCCCGGATTGTACTGGGTGGAAGCGTCTACGGCGTGCGCAAACTACCGGGATACCATACAAGTTCTGGAACCTGCCGAGCCTTTATCGGTTGATTTGGGCGCCGATCGCAGCATCCGGTTGGGCGATCAGTTTGTACCCGATTTTCAAACCAATGCGACGGGCACATTGCAATTTTCCTGGTCGGCTTCAGGCGCCACGACCCTGAGTTGCCCGGATTGTGCGCGGCCGGTCAGTCAACCGCAAGAAGACACCTACTATCGCCTCACCCTCACGAACGGCGATGGTTGCCAGGTTGCCGACAGTGTATTGGTGACCGTTATCCCTGCCTTAGACGTCTATGCGCCCAATGCTTTTAGTCCAAATGCAGACGGGATCAATGATGTGTTTTACCTTCAGGGGAAGGTTGATGCGCCGATCCGTTACCTGCGCGTATTCGACCGCTGGGGCGCGCTGGTTTTTGAATGCCTCGATGGCGCTGTCAACGACCCGGCTTGCGGATGGAATGGGAAATTCAAGGACAAACCCATGCCGGAAGGGGGGTATATTTTTGTGGCAGAAGTGGCTTTGCCCGGTGGCTTTGGCCAGCAGCTTTCCGGTTCTGTTTCTGTATTCCGGTGAAAATCTTGATTTTTTTAAAACGACTATGGTAATCTCACCAAAAAATATATCTTTGCATCCGTTTTTGAAGTGACAAAGGTCAAACGAGCAAAAAAATGGATCCCTTATTACCTTTTTCAATTCCTGTGAAGGGGTTGCACCTCGGGTTGCATCAATATGATTTTCAGATTGATCGTTCCTTTTTTGAGCAGTTTGAAGCCTCTCCGATAGCGGAGGGGAACATTGAAATGACGTTGTATTTTGACAAGCGCCCGGAAATGTTTGTCCTCGAATTTGAATTCGAAGGCAACGTTCGGACGGAATGCGATCGCTGTACGGCGACTATTGATCTTCCAATTGCCGATGCGCAGCAATTGCTTGTCAAATTCAGTTACGAAGCAATGCCGGAAGAGGCGGAGGTGATTTACGTCAACCCCGAGATCACGCATTTCAACGTAGCGCAATACGCCTATGAGTACATTTGTCTGGCTTTGCCAATGATCAAAGTGTACGATTGCGAAGACGACGATCCGCGTCCCTGTAACGAGGAGATGCTTCGTTTAATCAGCCAGGGCGAAACGAAACAGGACACAGAACCAGAGGGAAGGAATTCCATCTGGGAAGCATTAAAAAATTTAGATCAGGATACACCATAAAATACAAGGACAATGGCACATCCCAAGCATAGGCACTCGAAGCAACGGACACGCACGCGCAGAACGCACCACAAAGCAGCTACGCCGCAAATTGCAACTTGCTCGAAGACAGGCGAGAAGCACATGTATCACCGCACCTATTTTGACGCTGACGGCAATATGCTGTATCGCGGCAAAGTCGTGGTGAAAGCCCCTGAGATAGAGGCATAGCAACGCGCTTCAACGGATAAAAAGCAACAAGCTCCCATCGAAAACTAAAGCGATGCGGGGCTTTTTGTGTTAATATCTAACATCTAAAGTCTAATCACGTGAAAAAAATCATCCACACCGACAAAGCGCCTGCGCCAATAGGCCCTTACAACCAGGCAATTGTGTACAATGGTATGCTTTATGCTTCCGGTCAAATTGCCATCAATCCGGCCACCGGTGACTTAGTCACGGAAAACATTGAAGCGGAAACGCGCCAGGTGATGGAAAACATCAAAGCCATTCTGGACGCTGCCGGCCTCACGTTCGAGCACGCGGTGAAGTGTTCTGTTTTTGTGAAAGACATGCACAACTTCTCCCGCATCAATGCCATTTATGGCCAATATTTCAACGAAGCGACTGCTCCTACCCGCGAATTGGTGCAGGTCGCAGAATTGCCGCGTTTTGTGAACATTGAAATTTCGATTATTGCAGGGTTGGGTTGATTGTTTCCCGCAAAGGGCGCAAAGGTCTCGCAAAGTACGCAAAGGATGGCGTCACGCTTTGCGGACTTGGCGTATCCTTTGCGCCCTTTGCGGGAAATTTTAACTGCCAACTGAAAAAAACAATGTTGGAATCCCGAACAGGACTGCCAACTGACAAACTGCCAACTGCTAACTGTATAAAACTGCCAACTGAATAAAAATGGATCGTAAAAAAACCGTACTCTCCTGCATCCAACCCACGGGCGACATGCATTTTGGCAACTACTTCGGCGCCGTGAAAAACTGGGTGGATTTACAGCCCAGTTATGAGTGTTTCTACGGCGTTGTGAATTACCACGCCATGACCATGCCTTACAACCCACAGAAAATGAGGGAAGTAACCTGGGATTTTATCATCAACCTGTTGGCCGTTGGCGTCAAGCCGGAGTACCTGTTCATCCAGTCGCTGGTGCCGGAACATACCGAATTGACCTGGATTTTCAACTGTTTCACCTCCTACGGGCAGTTGACGCGCATGACGCAATTCAAAGACAAAAGCGCGCAGAGCGAAACTCTGGCAGAAGGATTTATTTCTGCCGGCCTGTTTGACTATCCAGTGCTCCAGGCGGCAGATATTCTGATCTACCGTGCTGATTATGTGCCAGTTGGCAAAGACCAGGATCAACACTTAGAGCTGACGCGCAACATCGCCCAGCGTTTCAACAACCAGGTAGGTAAAGAATATTTTGTGCTGCCGGAAACCCTGCACACGGAAACGCCCATCATCCGTTCTACCGCCGATCCGGCCAAAAAAATGAGCAAAAGCGCCGGCGAAAAGCACCACATCAATGTATTCGCCGAAGAAGCCATCATTCGCAAGCAAATCAAAACAGCCGTCACCGACACGGGCGACACGCCTGCCGGGGAAATGAGCGCCGGGGTGGCCAACCTGTTTCAGTTGCTGAAAGCAGCGAACGCAATGGAAGCCCATGCTTCGCTGATGGACGACTACAAAGCCGGAAACCTCAAATATTCCGTACTGAAAGAAGGCGTCGCCGATGCTTTAGTGGCCGTCAGTACCCCTTTCCGGGAACGCAAAGCGGAATTGACTGCGGATAGAAAAGCGGTGAAAGAGATGATTAAGGCGAGTTCTGCGGAGATTCGGAAACGGGCGCAGGAGACGGTGCGGGAAGTGAAGGAGCTTTCGGGGCTAATAAATGTATAATCAGCTACTATGAAAATCATCTGCATCGGCCGCAACTACGCCGAACACGCCAAAGAATTGAACAACCCGATCCCTGAAAATCCGGTTGTTTTTATGAAGCCACCTTCAGCTATGTTGGTGAATGGCAAGCCATTTTACTATCCGGACTTCACCAAAGACCTCCACTACGAATGCGAGGTGGTGCTTAAAATCTGCAAAAATGGCCGCCACATACAACCCGAATTTGCTGCTGAATACTATGACCAGGTTGGTTTGGGCATAGATTTCACTGCACGCGACGTGCAGGACCAGCTCAAGAAAAAAGGCCATCCCTGGGAAATCGCCAAAGGCTTCGACGGCTCGGCGGTCATGGGCAGTTTTTTGCCGTTGTCGGACCTACCCGATCGCGCTGCCATCGAATTTCAACTGAAAAAAAATGGAGACGTGGTGCAGCACGGCAATACCCGCGATATGCTCAATTCTTTCGAGGCCATCATTGTGTATGTTTCCAAATATTTCAAACTACAGGTCGGCGATTACATCTTCACCGGAACACCTGCCGGTGTAGGCCCGGTGCAAATTGGCGACAAGCTGGAAGGTTTCCTTGCGGTAAAGGAAGGCATGAAGCAGTTGCTTTGGTGTGAAATAAAGTAGAGGGTAGAAAGTAGAAGGTAGAGAGAAGGCAAGAGGCAAGTTGGCAACTTGCGAGTTTGCCAACTTGCCTATTTGCCAACTTGCCACTTGCCCACTTGCGAATTTGCCAACTTGCCAACTTGATATAGGCGGATAGTAAAAAACAATTCCTATTTTTGCCCCGGTTTTTAGGCGCTAAGCCAATTCAATTCCCTTAATTCTTTGTTTTTCAATCGAATAACATGCCATATCTATTTACTTCCGAGTCCGTCTCCGAAGGACATCCGGATAAAGTTGCCGATCAGATATCGGACGCGCTCGTAGATCACTTCTTAGCTTTCGACCCAACTTCTAAAGTCGCCTGCGAAACCTTAGTTACTACAGGGCAGGTCATTTTGGCGGGAGAAGTCAAATCCAGCGTGTATTTGGACGTGCAGCAGATCACCCGCGACGTCATCCGCCGCATCGGCTACACCAAGTCGGAATACATGTTCGAGGCGAACTCCTGCGGTATTTTGTCTGCCATTCACGAACAATCGCCCGACATCAATCGCGGTGTAGAACGCACCAATCCTGAAGATCAGGGCGCCGGCGACCAGGGGATGATGTTTGGTTATGCCAGCAACGAAACCGACGACTACATGCCATTACCGCTCGACCTGGCGCATAAAGTGCTGGAAGAGCTGGCGCTCATTCGCCGGGAAGGCAAAATTTTGACTTATTTGCGCCCCGACGCGAAGTCGCAGGTGACCATCGAATACGGCGACGACCATACGCCTCAGCGCATTGACTCTATTGTTGTTTCCACGCAGCACGACGAATTCGGCGAAGACGAAAGCATGCTGGCGCAAATCCGCAAGGACATGATCGAACTGGTCATTCCTCGGGTAAAAGCACGCCTGAAGCCTTCTGTGCAGGCGTTGTTTACCGACCAAATTACGTACCACGTCAATCCAACGGGTAAATTTGTAATTGGCGGGCCACACGGCGATACGGGCCTTACGGGCCGCAAAATCATCGTGGACACGTACGGTGGCAAAGGCGCACACGGCGGCGGCGCTTTTTCGGGCAAAGACCCTTCGAAAGTGGACCGCTCGGCAGCTTACGCCACGCGCCACATCGCCAAAAACTTAGTAGCGGCCGGTGTTTGCAATGAAATTTTGGTGCAGGTTTCTTACGCCATTGGCGTGGCCAAACCCACCAATATTTACATCCAAACCTACGGCACGAGCAACGTAGCGCTTACCGACAGCCAAATTGCTGATAAAGTTATCGAACTTTTCGACATGCGCCCTTACGCCATCGAGCAGCGCCTGAAGCTCCGCAACCCGATCTATTCCGGCACTGCAGCTTACGGGCACATGGGCCGCAAACCGGAAATCAAAACCGTAACAATGACGGACGGTTCCGGCCAGAAAAAAACGATGGAGGTGGAAACCTTCACGTGGGAAAAACTGGATTATGTGGATAAAGTGAAGGCAGCTTTCGGGCTGTAGGACATAGAACTGGTTACTGGTTATTTGTTACTGGTGGACGCCGGTTAGGAAGTTGATTCCTGACCGGCGTTTATTGTATTTATCCCACTGCTGCAGCTTCCCTTGAGCAGCCCACCAACCCGCATTTAATAAGCCTTTACTCATTCAAAACGGGGTTTCACGTACTCACAACGGGGTTTCGTCATTTTTTTCAGCAGCGCATGCATATTGGTCATATACTTGTAGCAGGTCATGTGATTTAATCTAAATACAATGGAACTAATCCTATTAATTAATGGCGCCCTTTTTGCCTGGTTAGTTTTTTCTAAAAACCTTTCTGACAAAAAAACTGAACGCAACAAAAGGTCAGTATACCTGGGATTAGGCGTCTTCCTTCTCTTTTTAGTACTACTAACCCTTTTACATTATCTGGGTAAACACCAGATGGTAGAAATCATTACCTGGATTGGGATTTTTATTACCTCCACAGCTATCGGGATCAGGTTATTTCAAGTATTCAGGAAAAAAGCATGAATTTTTGGATAACCACAAAAAAGCGCCACCCGAAAACTCCTTTCCGGGCAGCGCCTTGCAATTTAAACATGCTGTCTTTATTCGTCCAAAGAAGCAGAATTGTTGATATCAAATACCTTGTATCCAATAAAACTGAATTCCGTGAAATTGCTTCCGCCGGTCGTGAGCGAGACGGTATTCATTGTACCATAAGCCAAAGTAAAAGGGTTGGTAAGCCCTTGTAAAGGTAAATCAGCCGGAACAAAATGCCAGGACTGGAGGTCAGGAAAGTGCGTGATGATGCCGAGGATCAGTCTGCGGGCATGGACCAAATCCTGAACGCTGACTTTCCGATCCCGGTTGATGTCTGACGCCAACAACGCAAAAGGAGAAGCAATTGGGGTCGTCCCTAAAATATGCTTGCTGACCAACACCATGTCGAATGTTGAAACGCCGTTGAGCGGGCCTAAGGTTTTGCTGATGCGCAGGCGGTAATTCCCCTCGGACAGGTTGCTGAAGCTGTAACTGCCATTCACGACAACGCTGTCAAGCACGACCTGCTGGTCATTCAACAGCACGACGGATACATTTTTGATATCTGCGCCCTGTTCGGTGCGGATGGTTCCGCCAATACTCAGATTTTGAGCATTTAAGGCAATTGAAAAAAAGGAGGCAAAGCCAAGTATTGTTGGTAAAAGCAGGTTCTTTTTCATGATTTTTAATTTTTGCCAGGCGCTGGAGGTGACACCTTTTCAAAAGGTGTTTCCTCTGACCGACCAGAAGTAATGATTAATGTGAATTTCTCAAGAGTGAAATGCAGCGGTAACACCTTCTCAAAAGGTGTCACCGCTGCTCCGATCATCAGCGCACGACAACGATCTGCTTATGCGCTACCCCGCGATCGGTTGCGACCTTAGCCACATAAATTCCGGCAGGTAATTGACTGATGTCCATACCATTGTCTGGCTGGTCAAAATTTGCGACCACCCTGCCAACCTGATCCAGCACCTGAATGCCCAGCAGGTTCAAGCCTTCCGTTTTTACAAACAACGCATTGGAAGCCGGCGTCGGATACAAATGGATGCTGTTGGCTAATTCGGGATTTTCGGTGCCGGTGCTCACGCTGACCCAGGAAGTCGAGTACTCTGGCGCAACCGGGATTTCCAGTTCATTCCGGTCAATCAATCGCACATTTTCGATGCCGAATTCCGCCCTTCTGTAGATGGTATTCCGGAAAATTACATCTTCGATGGTAATGTGCAGTTTGCCAATCGCGCCGTTGCCCGAGTTGTTCAATCCGTCGGTGCGGGTGATCGCAATGTCAATGCGGTCTTGCGTCGGCGACACGCGGAACAGGCTGATCAAATCGCTGTTTTGTTCCCCGAGCCAGGAGTTGAGGAAACTGGCGCTCACGCTGCCGGGCACGATCAGTTCCGGGTTGTAGGTAATGCTGAACGCGATGCCGTACACCTCTTCTGCGGGCAAATCATCGGTACCGAGTATAATATCGAGCGCAGCCACTTCGCTTGGCGCCAGGGTATCTGCCAGGACATAAAGCGGAACACCCAGCACCCGCGGCTCAAATACCGGCGCATCCGGCAGGAACGGATTCACGCTCAGTCCCCAGTTTTGGGAAATGGCTAAGGTATCCGCGTAAGCGATCGCACCATTGCCATCGGTGTCTATATGCTTGTAATTGATCGCAGAAGCAGGCGTATACTGTGTCCAGTCATTTGCAGGTTGTCCGATCCAGTCAATGGTTGCATTGGCGCGTTGCGGGCCGGCAGCTCCAAATCCGATGCCAACCGGCAGCAGGTCGAAGTGGTTTACGTGGCCATTGTTGTCGGTATCGCCGGGCCAGACGTTTTGGTCGGGCACGATGACGAAGCCGCCCTGTCCAAGGAGGGGAATTTCTTCGTTGTCGCTGTTGATGACCTCAATCAGGGTTGGGGCGTTTTCAAAAGTTAAGGTAGAAATACCGCTTGGTCCAATGGCGGTAAAGCACAAATTGAACAATGCGTCTCCGGGAGCAAGCGTTACGCCGGTGGTCAGCGCCGGATCAATCCACGAAAAACTCAGTTTGCCCTGTGCAGGGAAATACCCG
>JALHRK010000220.1 GCA_022841505.1 Saprospiraceae bacterium
TTGCCCGCTTCGGCTTCGCTGACCGGAACCGAAGCGCAGGAAGTTACTTTGACCATAACAGACGCACAGGGTCGCGTGGTGAAATTGTTCCGGGGGAACTACGGCCCAGGCCGTCATACCCTCACTTTAGAGGCGAAAGACCTGCCCAGAGGGGTGTTGTTCTACACCCTAAGGGCAGGCAGCTTCTTTGCCACCCGCAAGATGGCCCTTCAAGAATAAATTTGTGGAGCAAAACTTGTAGTTTCGGAGCCGGGGCCTTTTGCCCCGGCTCTTTTTGTAGGTGTCTTATAAGGTTTTGAAATGGCGCCCCGCGTGAGGGATGGAAGCGGACGCCACGCCGATTGAGAGGGAGAGAGGGAGAGAGAGGGAGAGAGCGGCGGGGCTGGAGCGGACAGCCCGACCCCCGCTCGGGAGTTTAGCGCTTGTTGGTGGATGAGAGGCGGGGGGCACGCCCTGATTGAGAGAGAGTGTGTGGGAGAGTGGGAGAAAATTGTATTTTTTTCGGGGAACAATCGCAACATTAGGGGATTTAATACGTACACGCGGGTAAAACTGTCTCCTATGATCTTAGAGAAGTACCTACAACCATTTTTCCAAAATTGGATCTTGCTTGCGTTTTTGGCGATGTTGCCGTTTGGTGGCAACCTTCGGGCCGAAAATTGCGACAGCGATGCATTCAATCCCTGCTGCGGCATTCCTCACGACCTGACGTATGCCTGCGCCGATTTACCGTACAACTTCAACCCTTACAACATTCCACAGTTGAAGCAATTGTTTGGGATGGCCATGTCAAATCCCTGGTGTCCGGGGTATTACTACACAGAACTGACGCCGATTGTCAACCTGAACACGTGTGAAATTGGCACGATTACCCGCCGTTTTGAGGCATACAATCCCGGCGCAGGCTGGGGGGAAGTTTCTACCTACATTTGCGAACAGGTGGTGACCATTGCAGCGCACCACAATTACGAGATCCGCTTCCCGCAGGATGAAATTGCGTATTGCGCCGAACCCGAACCGGAAGATATTTTGCTGAATGAAATCGGCTGTGACCTGTTGGCCGTGAGCGTATCGGACGTCAATTTTGCAATTTCGGGATCTGCCTGCTACAAAATTTTCCGAACTTACCGCGTACTGAACTGGTGCGAATACGATGGTTTTTCGCAGCCAATTGTGGTAGGCAGAGACGAAGATTGCGACGGGGCGCCTGGCGATGAGGCCGTATGGGTGTTGAGACGACCCACAAACGTAGCCTATATTGACCGGACGAACAGCCATACCGACAACAACCCTTCTCTGGCACAATTGCAGCCTTCCTGCGGCCATGACGGCATCTCGGGATACTGGCGTTCAATCCTGTTGACAACCGGATATCCGCAATACACCCGGCGCGGTTTCTGGCAATACACCCAGCACATCAAGGTAGCCGACGACATCAAGCCGGTGATCAGTTTTCAGCCGCCTGCGCCATTTTGCAGCCTGAACAGCAACATCCCAGCCGGTTGTCCGGCCATGGTGGAAATCCCATTTACGGTCACGGAAGAATGCAGCAATGAGGTAACCGTGAAGGTGTTTTATTTCCCATTCAATCAACCGGTACCCCTGACGGCAGCCAACAACATTGCAGCACAAGTGCTTCAGGGAACCTATCCAAACTACAAACTGCGCGGTTCTTACCCGTTAGGCAGCCACAGTTTTGAGGTTCATGTGACCGACGGATGCGGGAATACCAATTCAAAATTAATTCCTTTTACGGTAGTGGACTGTAAAGCGCCATCGCCGATCTGCATCAGTGGAATTTCTACCCGGCTGATGCAAATGGAGCCTAATACCGACGCGGATGGCGACGGGGATATAGACGTTGCGGCGTTGGCGATCTGGGCCTCGGACTTCATTGCCAGTCCGTCGGGCGACTGCACCGGGCCGGTGCGTTATTCCATCAGCAGGGTAGGGGAGCCGGCGAACATCAACCAGACCGGTATCGTGCTGACCTGCGCCAACGGCGATTCGGTAGCGATTGCCATTTATGCCTGGGACAGTGCAAACAACCCCTACGCGGTACAGCCAAACGGAACCGTTGGTGGGCCAAACTATACGCATACATTAAACTTTTGGATGCGCTTGCGGCGCCTTGTCCGCAACCACCGCCGCCGCCATTGACACCGGTAGACTTAGATGGCATTATCCTCACCATGGACGATACGGTAGTGACCAACGTTGTGCTGCGGTTGAGTGGCGGCGTCAGCGATACTATCCTCAACGAAGCGGATGGAAGGTATGCGTTCAGCGACCTTCCGCCTGCACTGGATTACACCATAACGCCTGAAAAGGACGGCGACGACACGAACGGCCTGACCACCTTTGATTTGGTGAAACTGAATATGCACTTGACGGGCGCACAGCCCCTGACCTCGCCTTACGAGTACATTGCTGCGGATTTAGACGCTTCCGGCGTTCTGGATACCGCCGATCTGGAGGCGATGAAACGGCTGTTGTTGATGATGGATACCGTTATTGCCAACAACTCCAGCTGGCGGTTTGTGGATGCGAGCTACGTGTTTAGCGACACGGCCAATACGCTGTCTGCCGATTTTCCGGAATTCATTGCGCTGGATTCGGTTATTGCCAACCAAAGCAATTTGAATTTTATTGCGATCAAAGTTGGCGACCTGAATTTTACGGCTGTTCCAAATTTTGAGGGCTCCTTAGTGGCTCGGAATGCCTTGCCGGCGATTGCTTTCCAGGCGCAGGATCTGGATTTAAAAGCGGGAGCGACCACAACCCTGTCTATGGATTTGCCGGAAAACAGCGCGTTTAGTTCCTGCCAGTTTACACTGCAGGTGGATGAGCAGGCTTTAGAATTGGTGGAAATTCAGGGGCAGGGGCTGCAGTTGGATTACCATCGCCTGAAAGGAGGTTTAGTGACCGTGATTGCATCCGGTGATCAACTGAACACCGTAAAACTTGTGGTGCGTGCTAAAACCGATATTGCTCTCAGCGAACACCTCCGCCTGACCTCGGCTGGCGTGGCGGCCAAAGCGTTTAAAGCAAATGGCGAAGAAGCGGCACTCGATCTGGTCTTTTTGCCCCGCAACTTCAGGCAGGGCGAAGTGCTGTTGCACGCCAACAAGCCCAATCCGTTCCGGGAGCGCACCGTCATCGCGTTCACGCTGCCTGAGGCTATGTCTGCAACCTTGTTCATTCAGGATATGAATGGCCGGGTGGTGAAACGCATTGAAGGCGCCTATGAAAAAGGCTACCACGAAGTTGTGTTGCAGGCAGAAGACCTGGGCGCGGAAGGCGTGTTGATTTATACCCTGCAAACGCCGGGGTCTGCGAAGACCGGGAAGATGGTTTTGGTAAGGGATTGACGGAGATTTTGTTTTGTGTCATGGAAGTGGTTCTAAGGCATCAAGTAGCCTTGGAACCACTTTTGTTTTGTTACCGCCGGGTATGTATTTTTACCAGGTGTTTTTGAAAGGGCAACCGGCCAGGAGCGGGAAAGTGTGGTGCGTTAGCGTTGTACCGCCGAACTCCGATTCGGCGGATTTGCGCAACCGAACAGCGTTTGGTTGTACCCTGCCTCACAGCTCCGCAATATGCTTCACAATTCCTTTAATGTCATTCCGATTCAGGTAACGCAGGTACTCTTCTGCGTTTGAAGCGGTGGCAAAGCGGCCAATGACAATGGAATAGGTTGTTTTGCCGCCTGTTTTTCCAGAGAAGATGTTCACCGGCTGGTCAAACTTTTTTTCTAAGCGGGCGACCTGTTGCACCGCATTGTTGTAGTCGCCAAACACCCCAACCTGTATGCCGTAGCCGAGGTTGGCGCGGGGCGTTTGCGTATCCGTTTGGGAGGGGAGGTTTGCAGCCGGAACAGGCCGGGCAGCCGCATATTCTGAATTGAAACCTGCGCTTTCTTCCGGAATCAGTGCCGGGCGACGCAGGGTAAATTGTGGCTTGGGGCTGTCAAGCACCGCCCCATCCACGGGTGCATTGTTTGCAAGCTGTATGCCAGCAAGCCCCTGCGTATGGTGTTTTTGCAAAATATTCAGCAAGGCAGGCGCTTCCAGCGATTCCTCAAAACGGTCGAGTAATACCCCCCGTTCGTCAAAAACAAGGATGGAAGGCAGCGCTGTAATAGAATATTGCGCTTTGTAACGGCGGCCTTCTTCGTTGTCAATGTCAATTTTGACAGGAAAGTAGTTGGCGTTGGCGTAACGGGAAAGTGCCGGGTCGGCGTAGGTGTTTTTTTCCATCCATTGGCAGGGCATGCACCAGCTTGCCGTGAAATGGACGAAATAGGGCTTACCTTCGCGCGACGCCATCTGCCTTACTTCTGAGAGCGGGGCATTTAAAAAGTTGACGTTTGCGAAGGCAATTTGGGCTGGTAATAACAGGGCAACCAGCAATGCGGTCGTACTATGCTGCTTTGTGATCATGGGACTATGAAATGTGTGGTCGTTACTTAAATCGTCTATTCAGACTATAAAAGTAGGCCTATGGGGCATACCGATCAAGGGCAGTTAGCACAGAAGTGTGATCCGATTACGGTTCGGTTTTTAATTAAAGGTAAACGGTGCAAAAGGGCAACGGAACGGTTTATTTCCCTTTGATGAATTCGAGCAGAGACTGGTGCTGGCGGAGCAGGGTTTGCGCAGCGTCGTAAAGTTGTTCAAAATGCTGGAGCAGAAACTTCATGTCCTGGGGCAAAGTTTCTATGTTTTTGATTTTGAACTCGTGGCATTTGTGAATGCCTTCAAAGACGCCCTGGATTTCATCGGAGCGTTTCATGAACGTCATGATGGTTTCCAGCTCGTTGTTAAAGGAGTTGGAATGGGTCTTCTGGATGGCTTTTTCGAGCGTCGTTTCTTCACTCAAGTCCTGTTCGGTGATGTCCAGAATTGAAATGCCAAAAAACTTGCAAAGGCGCAAAAGGTTACAGATTTTCGGTTCAGCGCTGGCATTTTCATAGGAAGCGATGTTGCCGCGGTTGAGGCCAACTTTTTCGGCCAACTGCTCCTGGCTCATTTCCAGCCGTTTGCGCAGATACCGTAAATTCTGCTGCAGAAAGCTCGTAGAGACGTGCGAGCTATCGTGTGTTACAGGATGCTGTTCTTTTCCGTTTAACATAAACCGTGTGCTGTAAAAAAGGAATAATCATAACTGTTGACTCCACCCATCGGATACAGTATCCCAAGAAATGGATTTTACCCTGTTGGATGAACAATGGTGTATACTATACGCTCAAAGGAGCAATTTGGTTTAAGTTTGTTAAATATTTTAACGTTTCTGGCCGGAAATGCCACAAAACTGTCAAGATTGCTACACTTGGCACTCAAAATTAGTCTAAATAGAAATTTTCATTTGCAAAGGACAAGGAAATTCCTTAGTTTTGTAAAAAATAATTACAATCTACAATCATAAAATCACCGCGATGATCACATACGCAATAGCAGCAGAGCCAATGCAGGCGCAACTCGACCGAATCAGTCAGTCGCTCCGGGCATTTTCCCTGAAACTAACGGGAAACAACGATGATGCGGAGGATCTATTTCAGGATACGGCGCTTCGGATCATCACCAATGCAGACAAGTATAATCAGGGCACCAACTTCAAGGCATGGGCGGTGACGATTATGCGGAATATCTTCATCAACAACTACCGCAAAAAAGTGCGCAGGGGGTTGATCATTGATCAAACGCCCAACAATTATTACATCAACTCAGGAGCGGATAACCTGACGGGGAACGAAGGCGAAACTTCGGTTACTTTCCGGGAATTGGCGCGGTTGGTGGATACTTTACCTGATGAATTTCGCAAGCCGTTCATGATGGCTTTCGAGGGTTACAAATACGACGAAATTGCTGAAGAGCTGGGCTCTCCGCTCGGCACCATCAAAAGCCGTATCTTCTTTGCAAGGAAAAAGTTGCAAAAGTTGTACGAGGACACTTACCGCGAGCGGGCCTGAGAAGTTATAAAATTGCCATGAAAACATAAAACAAAAGGCAGATCGGAACATCCGATCTGCCTTTTTTATGCGCTCATTGGGGAGAACCCCGCTATTTTTATTTCAGTTTGAACGTAGACTTGCCGGCTAAATAGCCTTTGTTGTACAGTTCAATCTGGTAGTTTCCGCGTGCCAGTTCCTGACCGGAAGACCAGGTGGTGCAAAGGGTATTGGCATCCTGGTTGTAGTCGAACTCTTTGGTCGTCGTGAATTTGATTTCTTCCCCTGCGTTGCTGATGAATACGCCGGATCCCAGCGATTCAACTGCCATCGTAATGCCTTGCGGATCAATGATGCGGATGTGATAAAGATCAGCGCCCGGGTCTGCAACTTCATTCACGGTGGTGTTGAAACAGATTTTTAGCTGATCTACGTTTTTGGCGTAGCTCTTTTTCACTGCTTTGCCGCTGTCTTTCATTTTCAGGCCACTGACTTCAATTTCGCTTACTTTGACCACCGAAGCAGCTGTGACTTTTTTGCTAAGCTTGGCCCGCTCGCCTTCAATGGCTTCTTTTTCGCTCACCAGCATGGCTTTTTCGTTGGAAAGGGAGGCTGCATTGGTGCGCTCCACTTCCAGATCGGTGGAAAGCTTCTCCTTCTCTTCGCTCAGCGTCATGTTTTGAGTCGTCAACTCCTGGTTTTGCTCGCGCAATTGGTTGACTTCAGCCAGATATTGCTGAATTTGGGTTTTCATGCTGCCGATTTCCTTTCTTGCTTTGTCCAGGCTGCCTTTCGTCGCCAGCAAACCATCAATTTTCTCCTTTTGAGAAGTCAACTCTGTTTTTTGTTGTTCGATCAGGGCATTCAATTCTTCGTTACTGCCGCGCATTTGCTCCAATTCAGCCAATGCGGTCTGGTATTGCTGTTCGGCTTCTGCTTTCAGTTGCTCAGAAGTCTCTAATTTCTCAGTCAATTCTGTCTTTTTGTTGTTGCTGGAGATCCACATAACAACGATTACGCCCAGTAAAGCAACGACGATAGCGGCTGCGATAATGGTTAGCTGCTGCTTGGAGCCGTCAGGTTTTGGATTGGTACCGTAGGTTGGAGGATTCGTGCTTGAACCGTAGGTGCTCATGTTTGTGTCAATTTTGATTTGATAATAAAATTTCTTCTCACCGTCCGAAAAACGAGGTGGTGTTTGAAAAAATTGCCTTTCTATATATAAAATTACTTGTTTCTTCTGATATTGAGCTAAATTAGTGTCCGTCTTTAGAGCCCGATAGCTGCGTTATGCTCGGCCCAAAAAGCGTCATTTACGCGAGTAAACTCCGATTTTTGGGCCGAGCATGCCTTGCTCTCGAACTCTAAAAACAGACACCAGACTAAATGGACAAAAAATAATTAGTTTATTATGATCGAACAAGTTGAACCCGGAAATGTCCTTTTTTTAGACATCGAAACGGTATCGGACAAACCGACTTACGATGCCCTGGATGAAACGTTTCAGGAGCTTTGGCGCATCAAAAGCAGATCGGTTCGCAAAAGTGCAGAAGAAGCGGATGAAGCCGAAATTGCAGCGTCCTACAAAGACCGGGCGGCTATTTTTGCTGAATTTGGCCGCATCATTTGTATTTCAGTGGGGAGTTTGCGACGGGAAAAAGAAAGCGGCAAACTGACTGTGCGGCTCACGTCTTTTTACGGACACGACGAAAAGGCGCTACTCGAAGATTTTTCCAGGCTCATTCAGCAGCATTATGGCGATCCCAATAAACACAGTCTTTGCGGACATAATATCCGCGAATTCGATATTCCATACATCTGCCG
The DNA here is from genome assembly GCA_022841505.1 of Saprospiraceae bacterium. Taxonomy (GTDB): domain Bacteria; phylum Bacteroidota; class Bacteroidia; order Chitinophagales; family Saprospiraceae; genus JABWAJ01. Next base: position 7,775 of record JALHRK010000220.1, read on the forward strand.
GCGCATGGTGGTGCACCAGCTGCCCTTTCCTGCCATGCTGAACCTATCGGGGAAAAAGCCCTGGGAAACCCGGCATTTGCTGGATACGATGGAACTTTGGAAGTTCGGGGACGGCAAAAACTACACTTCTCTGAAACTTTTGGCGGCCTTATTGGGGTTCCCATCTCCTAAGGACGATATAGACGGCAGCGACGTAGGGCGGGTATACTGGGAGGAAAACGACATTGAACGGATCGCCACCTATTGCGAAAAAGATGTGCTGGCAACCGTGCAGCTTTTTTTGCGCTTCCGTCGGGCGCCCATTCTGGAAGAAGGGCAGGTGTCGTTCGTTCGGCAGTCGTAAATACAAGATCAAAATGAACATCATCCTGGAAACGGAACGCCTCTTGTTGCGTGAATTCGAGGTGGCCGATGCGCCACACTATTATGAATTGAACCAAGATCCGGAAGTTTTGCGCTATACCGGCGATGCGCCATTCCCAACGCTGGAATCGGCGGTTGATTTCCTGCGCAATTACGACCATTATCAGCAGCACGGCTTTGGCCGCTGGACCGTAATACTCCGGGAAACCGGTGAATTGATTGGTTGGTGCGGCCTGAAATACCTGCAGGATGTAGAGGAAGTGGACCTTGGTTACCGTTTTTTTCAAAAACACTGGCGCAAAGGATATGCCACTGAGTCTGGAAAAGCTTGTGTGCGATATGGGTTTGAAGACCTGAAGCTGCCGTTTATTGTCGGGCGAGCCATGATAGGCAATATCGGCTCCATCCGCGTGCTGGAAAATTGCGGCATGACCTGGTGGAAAGATTGTATTTTAGAGGGGCATCCAAGCGTTTATTACCGCATTCCGGCAGCGCCTTGAGCGAGTAAGCACTTAAAAATACGCGAACAATGACTGTCCCTGGTTGTTATTCCTTTACCTTTGTAAAAAATTTGCCCTAACTCATAATAATACCTACCACGATGACTTTGGAAGGACAATTCCAGGCGAAAATAGACGCCGAGGTCAAAATAGAGCCGAAAGATTGGATGCCGGATGCTTATCGCAAAACGCTGATCCGGCAGATTGCGCAACACGCCCACTCCGAAATCGTGGGCATGCTTCCGGAAGGCAACTGGATCACCCGGGCGCCGTCGCTGCGCCGCAAAATGGTGCTGCTCGCCAAGGTTCAGGACGAAGCCGGGCACGGGCTTTACCTGTACAGCGCAGCCGAAACCCTGGGGGTGGAGCGGGAAGACCTGATCGAAGAACTACACGAAGGGAAAGCCAAATACAGCAGTATTTTTAATTACCCCAGTCTCACCTGGGCAGACATGGGCGCCATTGGCTGGTTGGTTGACGGCGCAGCTATCATGAACCAGGTGCCTTTATGCCGCTGTTCTTATGGACCCTATGCCCGGGCAATGGTGCGCATTTGCAAAGAAGAAAGTTTTCACCAGCGCCAGGGGTTTGAAATTATGCTGACGCTGGCACAAGGTTCAGAAGCGCAAAAACGCATGGCTCAGGACGCGCTCAATCGCTGGTGGTGGCCTTCACTGATGATGTTCGGGCCACACGACAAGGATTCGCCGCACACGGAGCAATCCATGAAGTGGCATATCAAGCGACTCACCAACGACGAATTGCGCCAGCGCTTCGTTGACGCCACAGCACCACAGGCCGCCTTCCTTGGTCTGACCATTCCTGACCCCGACCTGAAATGGAATGAAGAAAAAGGGCAGTATGATTTTGGCGCAATAAATTGGGACGAATTCTGGGAGGTGGTGAAAGGCAATGGCCCCTGCAACCGGCAACGTCTGCAAGCCCGGGTGAAGGCGCACGAAGCAGGCGCCTGGGTGCGCGACGCAGCGATGGCGTATGCTGAAAAGCGGAGTGCAAGGGAGGAAGTTATGAACAAACAAGACGCCAGAGTGGCGTGATTCTGAGTTTGCCCAAATTTCCAAAAAAAACTCAACGATGGTTAGTCGGGATACGCTCTGGAAAGGTATTATCGAAGACTTAATTGATCACATGTTGCGTTTCTTTTTTCCAAAAGATGTACATCTGATTGATTTTGAACGAGGCTTTGAGTTCCTGGATAAAGAATTGGAACAACTGATGCCTGTGTCGGAAGCAAAATTGCGACGTGCTGACAAATTGATCAAAGCCTGGCATAAAAATGGAGAGGAGCATTGGTTTCTTTTTCATGTTGAAGTCCAGGGTTACGCTGATCCTGCTTTTGCTAAACGCATGTTTCAGAGTGCATATCGGATTCAGGATCGGTATGAGCGACCAATCACCGCTTTGGCAATTTACACAGATAGTCAAAAGAAATTTCATGTAAATGAATACCGCTACGAATTTTGGGGAACTGAGATTATTTATCGGTTTAATGCTTTTGCATTGCCTGACCATTCCCCGGAAGAATTAGCTGCGAGTGATAACGTTTTTGCAATTGTATTGGAAGCAGCCAGAATGGGGCTTCGTCGTTCTGTGAAGGACGATGTAATCATGAATATGAAACTGTCTATTGTCCGTCGGTTAGTAGAAAGAGGGTATGATGTAAACACGGTAAGGAAAATATCGAACTTTATTCGATATTATGTCCATTTTGCCAAGCCAGAAAATTCCGTTAAATTTGAAAAGGAATTGGATTTGATTTATAAAAACAGAAAGTCTATGGGCATCGAAGAAGCAATTTTGGCTGAAGTTAAACAGGAAGGCCGCCAGGAAGGGCGCCAGGAAGGGCGCCAGGAAGGCCGCCAGGAAGGGCGTCAGGAAGGGCGTCAGGAAGGGCTTGAAGGCGGCATCCAATTAGCCAAACGACACATCATCGCGAATGGCCTAAAAAACG
>JALHRK010000221.1 GCA_022841505.1 Saprospiraceae bacterium
TGCTCTTCCGATCTTTTATTGATGATTGACGATTACATGATTGATGATTGTTAATGTAAGAGATCCGTAAACATCAAATTTGTATGCTTTACATTGTCAATCATCTTTCATCAATCCTTCTTCAAAAAAAGTCAATTAGTGATAAAAATGTAGATTCGATCACCTTTGCGGGAGACGAGACACTTATACCACGCTGCGCAAAAAGTGAAATGGCGCAGTTGTGGGCAGGAAGAAGGTTTTTTCCGGATTTAGTATCAGGCCAAGCCGGGCAAGTTCGGACTGAAGTTCCCCAATGAGGGTGTGCAATGCATTTTCATCCGGTGCAAAAAACAAAAAATCGTCTAAGTAGCGGGCATAGCAGCCGGACGTCAGTGCGTTCATCTTGCGGTCAATTGGCAGGAGCAGGGCGTTTGTCAGGCAATAAACCAGTTCGTTTCCGGCAGGCAGCCCTTTATTGGGATGGTGGGTATGGTTGTTTGCTGTGGCTTCAAATTTGAGGCTCGCCTGGTCAAATACATCCAGGAAGGCTGCGACCATCCGCAGCGTTGTTGGGCAGGGGATTTCCTGAGCGAGTACTTCCAAAAGTACCGCGTGTTGCACCGAATCGAAAAAACGGCGAATATCGGCACCTGCGACCCAGGCCTGCGACCGTTTCCATCGGCGGCATTGTGCCAAAAGCGACTGGGTTTGCTCCGGCTTACAGGTACAATGTGCGACTGCTTTTTCAGTAAAAAAATCAGATAAAGGGCCAACAATGGCCTCGTGCGCCACCCAACTCCGGCAGTCCATTCCGGCGCATAACAGCGGTTTGTCTAACATGGAATAGAACAGGGAAACGTGGCTCGGCCGGAAAGATCCGTCGGCTAATTCCCGGCCTAACTCGATGAGTTTGTGCTCAAGGTCGTCGTTGAGCCAGGCCCGGTCGCGGAGGAGCGGGTGTTTTTCCTGCACCCGCTGAACGGCGAGGAGGAGGTTGGCAGGGGAGGAGATGCGGGTATACAAAATGGGAAAGTTTATTGTTAAGATCCAGGATATTTGTCACGCAAATCAGGCCTTTTTGGCGAAAGCCTTAAAATCACATTTCCATTGGCGTGGAAAATGCCGACGACCTGATTTGGGACATTGGCCAGGCGCTGGAGCAAGTGGAGGCAAACATGCAGATGGGGGCAAAGAAAGCCTTAGCAACTTACGCGTATTGCGATTGAACAAAAATAAATCATCCCGAATCTCAGCACTCGCCAAAATTCGGGATGACTCATTTTTATCTATGAACTTCCTGGAGTTACCCTCCAAAATCGTCAAACGCAATATTCTCTTCCGGAACGCCCAGTTCGTCTAACGACTTGAGCACGGAAGCGTTCATCAGCGGCGGGCCGCAGAAGTAGTATTCGATTTCTTCCGGTTCCGGGTGATTCTTCAGGTATTCGTTGAACAAAACCGGCATGATGAAACCTTTGAAGCCATCTCCCGGTGCGTCCATGTTTTCTTTTACCTGCCAGTTGTCTTCCGGGAGCGGGTTGTCGAGTGCGATGTAGAATTTGAAATTCGGGAATTGGCGTTCAATTTCGCGGAACTCTTCTACGTAGAACAACTCGCGGCGCGTGCGGCCACCGTACCAGAAAGTGACCTTGCGGTCGGTCGTTTTCAGTGTATGGAACAAGTGGAACAGGTGCGAACGCAACGGCGCCATGCCGGCTCCACCACCAATGTAAACCATTTCCTTTTTCGTCGGCTTAATGAAAAATTCGCCGTAAGGCCCGGAAATCATCACCTTATCGCCGGGTTTGGTTCCAAACGTATAGGAAGAACAAACGCCCGGGTTTACGGCCATCCAGTTGTTGGCATTTTTGTCCCATGGCGGCGTGGCAATACGGATATTGAGCATCACAATATTACCTTCTGCGGGGTGGTTGGCCATCGAATAGGCACGAAACTGCTCTTCTTCGTTCACCATTTTCAGATCCCAGAGCTTAAACTTATCCCACTCGCTGCGGAATTTTTCGGGGTCGTCGTGGTATTGTGGGTGGGCGGTGATGTCAATGTTTTTGAAATCCACCGTCGTGACCGGCACGTCAATTTGTACGTAGCCGCCAGACTGGAAATCGAGGGTTTCGCCTTCCGGCAAACGCACCACAAACTCCTTGATGAAAGAAGCCACGTTGTAGTTGGAAACCACTTCGCATTCCCACTTTTTGATGCCGAATACTTCTTCCGGCACGCGGATTTCCATATCCTGGCGCACTTTCACCTGGCAGGCTAAGCGCTTGTGTTCTGCTGCCTCTTTGCGGGTCAAGTGGTTCATCTCAGTTGGCAACACATCGCCGCCACCAGCATCTACGTGGCACTCGCACATGGCGCAGGTGCCGCCGCCGCCGCAGGCAGAGGGGAGATAGACGTTTTTGCCAGCCAATGCCGACAACAGAGAAGACCCGGGTTGCACCATCAGCGGATGTTCCACATCGCCGTTAACGACGATTTTCACTTCGCCTTGCGGTACCAATTTTTTCTTGGCATAGATCAGCAACAGCGCGAGTCCCAGAATTACCGCGCTGAATGCCACTGTTCCCCAAAGCACCAATCCGATCTCGAAAAGCAATATCATTGTCAATGCTGTTTAGATTGTTCTACGCTTAAAGCTTACTTCAGTTTCATATAAACCGCAGGGTCAATGCCCATGATGCTCATGAAGGCGATGCCCATCAAGCCGGTCAGTATAAAGGCCATACCCAGTCCGCGCAATGGCGCAGGCACATTGGAATAGCGCATTTTTTCGCGGATGGCCGCCAAGGCAACAATGGCCAAAAACCAGCCAAATCCGCCACCCAAGCCAAACGCAATGGATTGCGAAAGGTTGTATTCGCGCGAAATCATGAAAAGCGACCCTCCAAGAATGGCGCAGTTCACGGTGATCAGTGGAAGGAATATCCCCAGCGCATTGTAGAGCGACGGCGAGTATTTTTCTACGATCATCTCCACCAATTGCACCATCGCCGCGATTACGGCAATAAACAGAATAAACCGGAGGAAGGTGAGGTCTAAGCCAAAAATGCCGTTTGGCCCCAACAGGTATTCATTGATCAGCCAGTTGATCGGCATGGTAATCGCCAGTACAAAAATAACCGCCGCGCCGAGGCCGATGGCTGTTTTGACAGATTTGGAAACCGCGAGAAACGAACACATGCCTAAGAAGTAGGACAAAACCATGTTTTCGATGAAGGCGGATTTCAGAAATACATTTAAAAATTCCATTGTTTGGCGTTTTTAACGTCCAGAATTATTTTGAATACACTGCACTTAAAGCAGGGAATACTAAGATACGTCAATCAGTTTTGGCTGCATTGAACGCTGAATCCAGATGATAATGCCAATCAGGAACAGCGCGGAAGCCGGCAACACCATCAGGTTGTTGGGGGCATACCAGCTCAGCCATGCATTTTGAGTATTGAGTAAAAAATCAGCCGATGGTCCTATGATTTTGAGCTCGAACGGGCTGCCTGCCAGCAGGGTGCCTTTGCCGAAGATCTCGCGTACGATGCCCAGCGCGATCAGGATTGCCCCATAACCGAGTCCGTTACCAATGCCGTCGAGAAAAGATTTCCAGGGCTTGTTGGCCATTGCATAAGCTTCTAACCGGCCCATAACGATGCAGTTCGTAATGATGAGGCCGATGAACACAGACAGGTCTTTCCACATTGGATACTGCGCAGCTTTCAAAGTCAACTCCACCACGGTTACCAAAAAGGCAATGATGACCAATTGTGCAATCATGCGCACCTGGAAAGGAATGTAATTGCGCAACATCGAGGTGAATAAATTGGAAAAAGCGGTCACCAGGGTCACGGAAATGGCCATGATTAAGGCTTTGAACGTTAGGGTGGTAACGGCCAATGCGGAGCAAACACCCAATACCTGCACCGTGATGGGGTTGTTGTCTAAAAGCGGATCAATGACCAGCTTTCTTTCTTTTTTGCTCCACCAGGATTCCTGTTCCTGTTTTACGGGTTCTTTTACCTCTGCCATTTTATGAGATGTTAGATGTAAGATATTAGATTTTAGAAACACGGGAGCCTGTCATGTTCACAGGTAAACCCGGGATTGATTTAACCGGCGGTTTTGAGTTTGTTCAGGTAATTCTGATAGTACCCCAAACCGCGTTTAAGCATTTCCTGAACGCCATTGCAAGTGATGGTGGCGCCGGAAATGACGTCAATATCGTGCATTTCATCAGAAACACCACCTTTGACTACGTTTATCGAAACAAAATTACCCGATTCATCGAGTAGTTTTTTGCCAACAAATTGTGCCGGAAATGCAGGGTTGTCCTTGATTTCTGCACCCAGACCCGGCGTTTCTCCCTTATGGTCAAAAGAGGTACCTGCAATGGTGTTGAAGTCGTCCTGAAGGGCAATATTGGCCCAGATTTCGTCCCAAAGACCGCTGCCGCGCACAGCCAAAATGTAGTATGGTTTGCCGTCGTCCGCTTTGTAAATGAACAAAGGAAGATTCCGATCCGCTTCCGGCTTTTTCTTTTCTTTGGCCATATCTACCTGTTCCGCTACAACGCCGGTTACTTCGCTGCCGTCCAACTTGACCACTTTTTGCTGGATTCTGTCTTTGAACAGCGCTTCTACTTCTGCGTCCGACATGGACTCCAACGGTTTGGGAAGGAAGGTTTTTACCGAAGTCAAGATGGCGCGCTTGTTGAATACCGCTTCGTTTTTGGCGTGTATTTCGCTCAATCCGCTGGACATAATGGCCAGCACAACGGCCACGATCACGCACATGACGAGTACAAAGCGGATGATATAACTATTGCTGAACATAAGGCTCGCTTTCTATAAGTGAATCAATTCAGGTTTACGCGGTCGCTTTTTTTGCCCTTTTCAACCTGCGTGCAATATTGCCTTCAACAACAAAATGGTCAATCGTTGGTGCAAAAACATTCATAAACAGGATCGCCAGCATCCAGCCTTCCGGATACGCCGGGTTCATCACGCGAATGATCAAACCAATGGCGCCGATCAGAAAACCGTAGATCCATTTGCCGCGGTTGGTTGAAGACGCCGTTACCGGGTCGGTAGCCATAAATGCCATTGCAAAAAGAAAACTGCCAATCATGAAGTGCTGGTGCCAGGGTACATCCATAAAGGCCGTTGCATCCCAGGCATTAAAAATCATGCCCATGACCGCCGCCCCCAAAACCATAGACACCATAATGCGCCAACTGGCTACCCCGGTGAAGATCAGGAACAACGCGCCGGCAATGATGGCCGGTTTGCAGGTTTCACCCACAGAACCTGGAATCAGGCCCCAGAACAATTGGCTTGGTTCGTACACATTTGTGATGCCTTGCCAGCCGCCGTTATAACCCAGGGTAAGCGGGGTGGCGCCGGTAAACCCGTCCACGACCGCCGATTTTACATCAAAGGTCGTCCACCCGAACCACTCGAATATCGTATTGGAAAAAGAAGTATGCCACCAGCCATAATCAACCGGACTGCCTGCTTTGAAGTCAGACAACCCAGAAACCCAAACATAGTCGCCTGAAATGGTGGTCGGATACGCAAAAAACACAAACACCCGAGACAACAGGGCGATGTTCAGAATGTTCATGCCCGTTCCTCCAAAAGCTTCTTTGCCAATAATCACGGCAAAAGCAACCGACATCGCTAAAATCCACAACGGAATGTCCGGAGGCATGATCAGCGGAATGAGGGCGCCCGTGACGAGGAAACCTTCTTCGATGCCGTGCCCTTTGCGCATCGCATAGTAGAACTCGATGCCCAGCCCCACAACGTGGGTAACGATCACGATCGGAAGGATCTGAATCAATCCGTAAAACAACTTGAGGTGGAAACCGGAAAACAGGCTCGTATGTTCGCCAATGGCGTTAAAATGCTGGTGCCCGATGTTATACATACCAAAAATATAACACAGTTGCATAGCCAGCACTACATGTACCATCAGGCGCTTAAGGTCCATCCCGTCGCGAATGTGTACGCCGCCTTTGGTGACGTGATCCGGCGTGAAGGCGAAAGTAAAAAATCCGTCGTAGAGCGTATGCAGAAACGGGGACTTCTTCTTGTCCGGTTCAATTCTTTTCAGAAACTGTAAAAGCTCTTTTTTCATATCCGGAGCGATTCGGTATTTTTTATAAAATCAATTTGTTTGCTAATTGCCAACTTGCCTTTTGCAACTTGCCTCTTACAAATCCACTACGCTTCCTCCCGCATCGTATCCAATCCATCCCGCAGGATTTCCTGCAAAGGCTGTTTGGAAGTGCAGACAAATTCGCAAAGCGCAACGTCTTCTTCGATGACTTCAAAAATGCCAAGGCCCTCCATGCGTTCGATGTCGTTGACCAGGATGGCTTTGAACAAATGCTGGGGATAGATGTCCATCGGCAGCACTTCTTCGTATTGACCGGTGACTACAAAAGCCCGCTTTTCACCATGGGTATTGGTGTCGGCATGGAATTTATAGCTTGGGAACAGAAAGTTCGGAAAGGTTTTGGAAACGCTGGGGCGCAGCGATAAAGGCAGCAGCCAGCCGAACATTTCGAAGTAATCGCCTTCTCCGATGGCCGTGACCTGGTCGTCGGAAAAATTCAGGAATTCCTGAGGCGATTTTTTGCTGCCCGACAAAACATCCCCGGAGACAAGGCGAATGTTGCCGTCTTTTACATTCCCTGCTACCAATTCGCCCATATTGGCACCGGCGTAGGTTTGAACGTATTTGGGCGCCTGCAATTCAGCGCCGGTCAGCGCCACCACGCGGGCTGCATTATAGTGGCCTTCCACGAACAGGGCGCCGATGGAAATGACGTCCTGAACGTTCAATGTCCATACTTTTTCATTGGCATTGATCGGGTTGATGTGGTGAATCTGAACGCCCACATTGCCCGCCGGATGCTTGCCGCTGAACCAGTGTTTCTGAACGCCGGCAGCTTCGGTGAAAACAGCGGAAGGCGCTTTTGCACTGCGGGCGTCAAGCCCCAGGTGTACAGCGCCGGATGTCAGTTTTGCCAACGCATCCAGCCCTTTCTGGAACAAGGCGCCTTTACCCTCCACCACAAAGTTGAGGTCGGGTGCTAACGGCGCTGTATCAAAGGTGGAAATGAAAATGTCGCGTGGGACAACGCCGGGTTCTGCCAATACATCGAAAGGACGTTGGCGCAGCATCGGCCAGGCGCCGCTTTCCATCAGAAAATTGACCAACGTTTCGCGGGTACAGGATTGGAGGTCAGGAGCATTTAAGGAACGATAGCTGATCGTTTTATCTGCCAGAATTACCACTTCTGCAATGGCGCGTTTTTCTCCCCGGTTGATGGCGACAACTTCTCCGCTGACCGGCGACACAAATTTGATCTCCGGCTTGGTTTTGTCGTGAAACAATTCATCGCCGGCTTTTACTTCCTGGCCGGGTTCCACCACTACTTTTGGAATGGGAAGAATGCCTCTGAAATTCATCGGTTGAACGGCGTAAGTGGTTACTCCCGTAGCCGCTTCGAGCTTGTGCGCTGCTTCGCCTTCCAGCAGGATATTGTGCCCTTGGTGCAGAACCGTGACGTGCGCATCCCGGGTGTAGGAAGGCGCCTTGCCGGCAAAAATGTCTTTGACGCCAGGGAAAAGCCCCAGGTTCACGCCTCTTTTGTCCGCGTTCGAACTGCGGGCTTCAATGGCCAGCAAGTTGTCCGCCACCTGAATGACAATGTATAGGAAGATCACGATGGCAAGGGCGATCAAGGCGTAAATGAAGTAACTGGAACTGCCGCCCGATGCGCTTTGGGCTGAAACTTCGTTGCTTGCAAGGACAAGGAAGAACAGTGGGAATGTTCTAACGATTCCGCTTCTCATTATTCGTTTTGCTTGTTTTGAAGGAATTCAGCGAAAACGGTCGTCATTTCGCCGGAAACCCTGTTTTATAACCCAAAAGCTTTCTTTTAATGAAAGCAGGGCAAATATAAAAACCTTTCCCACTAAATAAGAAGGAGGGATTTTTAAAGTTCAGGGGGGAGAGCTATTTAGATTTGTTCAAAATAAAAAGCGTTTCTGTTCACCCCTCCGTTAGAAAATGGTACCCAACCCCTTTGATCGTATTGATCTGCACCCCCGGATCTTCGCGCAGGTAATCCCTTAATTTAGTGATGTAAACATCTAAATTCCGGGAGTTGAAAAAGCTGTCGTCTCCCCAAACGCGCATCAGGATGTCCTTGCGGGCGACCGTAAAATTGCGGTTTTCGCACAAGATGGTGAGGAGTTCGGTTTCGCGGTGGGAAAGTTTGCGCGATTGCTCGCCCCGGCGGAGTTCGTACCGGTGCGGCAAAAACTCAAATTGCCCGATGGTGAACGGAGCGGCGGGTGAGGTTTGGGCAGCCGCTTTGGATTGGGTCAGTTGCAACAGATTTTGGATGCGCACGATCAGCTCTTCTAAGCTGAAGGGCTTGCGGATGTAGTCGTTGCCGCCCACCTGGAAGCCTTTCACGGCGTCTTCGGTTTGGGTTTTGGCGGTCAGGAAAATGATGGGTTGCGCGGGATCGAGCTTTCGGATTTCTTCTGCAAGGGTGTAGCCATCCACGTTCGGCAGCATGATGTCGAGCACGCAGATGTCAGGTTTGAATTGGGAAAAGGCAGCTACCGCCAGTTTCCCATCAGCGATCATGCTGACTTCGTAGTTCCGGCTTTCTAAGCTCTCTTTGACGATTTTGCCTAAGAAGAGCTCGTCTTCCACGTATAGGATTTTAGTCTTTTGCATGCTTGCGCGGAATATGAATGATGAAACTACTGCCTTTGCCCGGCGTGCTTTCCAAACGGATGCGGCCCCCGTGCTTCAGCAGGACGCCGGCCACGTAACTCAATCCTAACCCATAGCCTTTCACATTGTGGCGGTTGCCCGTGGGCACGCGGAAAAATTTTTCAAAAACCTTTCCGGTGTATTCCTGTGGAATGCCGATCCCCTCGTCGCTGACCCGGAGTGTGAGGGCGTCGTCGTCCGCTTTTAAATCCAATTGTATGTTTGGAGGGTCTTCGCTGTATTTTAAGGCGTTATCGAGCAGGTTGTAAACCACATTCGTCAGGTGGATGCGGTCGCCGAGCACTTCAAATTGGCCACTTTCGTAGGTAAAGACCGTTTTGGCGCCGTATTTTTCAAATTGCAGTTTCATAGAGTTGAGTACCTCCTGCACCAATTGCCGGAAATCGAAGCGCTCCAGGTGCAAATCGGGCTCTTTTTGCTCAAAAATAGCCATTTTCAACACCTTGTCTACGAGCATGGACAAGCGGTTCAGTTCGTGTTTGGAAATGTCCAAATATTCAGCCGTGCGCTCCGGTTCGCGCAAAGCGTCAAAATTGCGCAGCGATTCGATGGCCACGCCGACCGTCGCAATTGGCGTTTTCAGCTCGTGCGCCACGTTGCTGATGAAGTCGTTTTTGAGTGCCGCCAGGCGTTGTTGCTGCCGCAAACTGCGATAAATGAATCCAAAGGCCAGTCCGGTTGTCAGCAGCAGGAAAAGCGAAAATACCCCTTGCGGGAAAATTTTGCGAAACAGGTATCCGCCGTAGTCGCCGATGGCCGCGTAGTACAGCGATCGTGGCGGCAACCCAGCGGGCATGGGCATGGTCAGGATGCGCGTATCACCGGCATCGCGTATAGTTTCCGGCAGGGTATGGGATGTAAAAGGCGCTCGCAGAATTTGAACCGACAAGGCAAACCCTGAATCGAGCATGATTTGCTGAAACCTATCCTGCACCGCTGTTAAAGGAAGGCTGTCGCTGGTCAGGTGGCGCCTGAACCGCTTCATTTGCAGGCTATCGCCGTCCTTTTGGGTAAAAAGAAAAGCGGATTTATTGTCATACTGTGAAATTTCGCCTCTAATGCTATCGCCAATGGTAATCCTGACTTCGTTGATGGAAAAAGCAGATTTGCTGGTATCCCCCGGGCTCAGGTCTTTGGCCACCACCGTCGTCCCTTTTTCGCTGCGTGTCATGTCTAAGCGCAGCACATTTTGCAGGGCGAGAATGACTGCGGTATCCATGTCCTTCCCGGCAACTTCCAAAGGCGCCAGTATCCTGACGTTGATGATCGAATCCTGCAGGCCCTGCACCGCCTGCTGGAACAGGTTGTCGGCCTCTTTTTGCAACCAGCCTTTCTGCTCGTCGTACACCTTGCGCAGCCATAACCCCTGAAAAACCAACAGCATAACCATGCTGATCCCCATCAGCAGCAACGCTGTCTGGTGGCGGGAAAGGTGCGGTATGTTGCGGATGGTGGTCATTGGTCAGCCCCCTAACCCCCGAAGGGGGAATTCAGGCTTATTTATTTTTCGATTTCATGATGATATAATGGTTTCCACTCCTTCTCTGGGCAGAGGAGATCAGTTCTATAAAATGATGCTTAATCGTTCATTTTTATTTTTTATTGATGATTGACGATTACATGATTGATGATTGATGATGGGCACGAGACGACCCAAAAACATCAAATGATATGGCATTACATCATCAATCATCTCTCATCGATCCTTCTTCAAAAACGTGGTAAAAAGTT
>JALHRK010000222.1 GCA_022841505.1 Saprospiraceae bacterium
AAAAGATATTGTAGTTTTTATCAATCTCAATTTCCGCCGAGCCAAATATTCTGTTTGTCAGCTTTTGTAAATTTTCATTTCCTTCAAAAGGGTATACCTTCCCTTTGTCAGCATAGCACAGGCTGTTGTTGTAGCCAGTCATCCATAATTTTCCGTCCGGTCCCAACGCCATTCTAAGCATGGTATTATCCGTCAGTCCGTCATTGGTGGTGTAGTTTTTGAATTCGTAGCCATTGAAGCGGGCAACGCCTTTGTCCGTGCCTATCCACAAGTATCCTTCCTGGTCTTCTTTAAAAACATAGGTCTCATTGCTTGGCAACCCATCCTCAATGTCGTAGTGGATGAAGTTGTAATCAAAGGCGACCTTATCTTGTTGGGCAAATAAGGTACAAGCAGGAAGCAACCAGAATAGTACAGGCAGAAGTTGTTTTTTCAAATTTTGGCGGTTGTGGTGAATACAAATGTATTTAAAAGTGGCGATACAACGCAGCTTTGTATGCTTGCGTCTATGATAGATAGTTTCAACTTATTTTTAACACCATGAAACCCTTACCTCTTGTACTCTCGTTCCTCTTTTTTTCATCCCTGAAAGTTCAGGGGCAGGATGTCACTATTGGAACGATCTCTGTTCTTGGAATCGCTTCAACTGAAATTATGCCGGATGAAATTTACTACAAAATTGAAATACAGGATATAAAAGACGGGAAAAATCCCATGCTATTAGATGAAATTGAGCAACATTTTTTGGCAATCAGTAAGCAATTACAAATAGCAAGTAACTACTACTTGTACAACTATTACGCAGATGCCCTGAACAGTGGCCACCTTAGCGGGGAGGAGGCTATTGCAAAACTGGACTATACACTCCGCCCCATAAAGCTGGTCTCCACTGTTCAGGTAAAGTTTGAACTCCAATAGTTACTTCCGATTGACAGGGCACGCCAGCAACTCAATCACAATCTCCTCAAATCCTGGCAGGGTTTTGTACGCATAATCTACTTTCCATGGGGTTTTATAGTCGTAACTCACTTCCAGAAAAGGCTTGGTTGGCGGACGCCTGCGGCCAATGGTGGCGTCGTTTGCCCGCGTGTCCATGCGCACCGGAATGTCGCGGTAGTACAGGAAATATTCCGGGTGGGTAATATGGCCCAGCGGCGTCACGTCGTAAGGTATAAATCCTTCCACCCCGAACAACTGTTTGGCGCGTTGCTGCCAGGGAACCAGCACGGAATGGAGCCAACGGTCGGCTTCGTTGCCATTTTTCAAAAACTCAGTGTCCACTTTTCCCAGCAACAGGTAGGCGCTGCACTCAAAACCAGACAACACAGTTTTTACCCCCGAATTGAGCACGATTTCAAAAGAGACCGTATCTATTTCAAAATTGAAATCTGAAACCGTGCTTTTTTGCAGCCCGGGCTTAAAGGCAAAACCTGGCGTCCGACCGGCGCAGAATACAATTTCTTCGATCTGGCTGGCCAATTCCGGGTGGTTTTTCAGCACGGTGGCCACATTGGTGGCTGGCCCCAGCGCCAGAATGGTCAGTTTTTCTTTGCGCAACGCTTCGGCCAACGCCCGGGTTGCGTCGTTTTCCACGCCAGGATCGTTGGCTTCCGGCGAACCCTTGTACACCGGAATTTTCCGGTCGGGCGCATAATAATTCAGGATTTTTTTGGTCACATCGTAACCATAATCCACGTAGGTAATGGTGCTGATGCCCACAATTTCAATGGAGGGCAAGGCCAAGGCCATAATAAGGGTGACGCCGTCGTCTACCTCGCGGGGCGCGCGTTCCGGCAGGCCAATCATGATGTCGGTGTCGAACCAGACGCGGCGGGCTTTAGTTTGGGTTTGGGAAAATGCAATAGCCAGATTGCCCATCAGGCAAGCAACAAGGAGGATAATTCTGGTATTTTTCATGTTTTTATTTAAAATTTAAGACGCCCGAACAGGTGGGTCGCCGATTGGTGTTTTTAATTATCGCTCGCGCGATGGCTCCGCCTCGCGTGTTTTATTTGTCGGGCTCCGCCCGGCGTTAACACTAAAAAAGCAGATCCTCTATTTAGGCCAATAAGCACGCCATCGCTTTTTTTGTCAAAACCTCTTTTTCTTCCACCGTAAAACTGAGCGGCAACTGCGCCACGCCATAGAACCGACGGAGGATTTCCACGGCTGCAAAATCTTCGCAGGCCTGCCGGTCGAAATCGCCGTAATAGGTTTCCAGCAAAGCTAACGCCGTTTCCCATTCCATACCGCAAAAACAAAGGTGCGCAAGGCAAACGCCGAGGTCAAAAGCCGCTTCGCCCCGGAAACAGAATTCGGGGTCTATGACAAAAATGCCCCGATCGGTGCGCAACCAACTACCCGGAAAAAAATCGCCGTGTAACAACGTATCTCCATCCGCTAAATACCGACGACCAAGCGCCAGCGTTTTGTCGCGCAACGCAGGGTTTTGGTAAACGGTGGCTTGCGCCAACGCCTGCAACCCCGGTTGAATGCCATCCAGATCCATGCCATTCCCGGGCTGAAACGGGAAGTCAAAAATGTGCAGGTGGTTCAGCTCGCGCATGGCCCGGTTTTCAAAACCTCTGGTTGGAAGGTGCCCCCGGCTCGATTGGTGCAAAGCCGCCAGAAAGCGGATCAGGACCGCAATTTCTGTTTCCGGCAAAGCGATTTCCCTTGCGTAATAAGCCGTAAAGTCGGCTCCCTCGTCGAGGTCTTCGATCACCTGAACGTGCTCCTTTTCATCAAAATGCCATAATCGGGGCAGCATCTTGCCGACGTTTTCCCATCCGGCAGCAGCCGCAAAAAACGCAGATTCCATCCCGGCGCGCTCTACCGGAGCGGGAATGGATGGGTATTTTTCCACATAAGGGCGCGCCTGCTTGAGGATGAAACTGCGCTTCGTGGTGCGCACCCGCAGCGTGTAATTCATGTTCCCTTCTCCGGCTTTTTCCGCGGATAGCAAATGTTCATCCGCAGGCATCCAGCCCATTTGGTGCAGGTATGCTTCGATTGAAGAGGGTTGTGTTTTGTCTAAATGCATAGTTGACGGTTGACGGTTGACGGTTGACGGTGGACGGTTGACGGTGGACGGTGGACGGTGGACGAGCCCGTCTACCGTCTACCGTCTACCATTAAAACAAATAGCGGGCGCCAAACTGAAACTGCCGCGGCGGCGACGCCGAAAACAGGCGATATGTGTTCGACGATTTCGGGCCAATCTGGCTCAGGTTGCTCACGGAGCGGGTTGTGTTGTAGCCCGACCAGTTCTGCGCGTTAAAAATATTGAAAATATCGGCACTGAACTCAATGAGGTGCGTGCCTTTCAATTTCAACTGGTAGCGTGCTGAAAGGTCAAACGTAGTGGCCCAGGGCAGGCGGTCGCCGCTTTTGACTTCACCCGGCCAGCGGTCGGCGGGCAAACCAAAGCTTTCTCCGTCGCCATTGAGGTCGGTGGTGCCAAAGACCGTTGCGTCGGCAACGCGCGTCACCGGTTGTCCGCTTTGAATCAGCGCGGTTGGCGAAATAAGCAGGCCTTTCAGCGGCTCGTACAACAACACCGCGCTGATCACATGCCGGCGGTCATTTTCGTCCCAGGCATATTCAGCGTCGAAGTCGTTGGAATCCTGCGCACGGGTATTGATGCTGCTGGTATTGCTTTTCGTCCACGACAGGGTATAAAGCAGGCGATACCCGATTTTGTTGTCGCCAATAGATTTTTGCAGCATAAAATTCAGGGCAGTATACCGGGCAATCCCCGCCGTTTCCGTCACGAAAACATTTCGGGCAATGCCGCGCAGGGTGTCGTTGCCTTCTGCTACCGCGTAGAATCCTGTGGCATCGCGATAAATGGGCACCACGCGGGTGGAGTCGGCGGTGGCTTGCGGGCGCACTTTAAAATCCGCCGGATCATCGAAAACCCAGGGCGTTGGCGCATTCAGGTTGCGGATGATGTACAGGTTATTGGTGCGCGTATGCACGGCATCGAAGAGGAACAAGTGCTCATCCGTCAACTTGCGCTGGTAGCCCAAAGAAAACTGGTGCGAGTAGGGATTCTGGAATCCGTTCGGGTTCATGATGCGCAGGTTGTTGCTGAACTGCGATTCGCGGCGCACCTGAAGCTCATCCGGGGAAGGGCCGTTCGGGAAAGTAACGCCCGGCGCTGTCGCACGGATATTGCCCGGGAACGTAATGCGATCCAGATCCGCATTGGCGTCGAGCACGCCGGCCCGCTGGAGTTCGGCCAATTGTTTTTTGAAATCTTCCGAATTGCTGCTGAATTGGAGGTTGTCGCTGTACACCGAATATTTAATCTTGTCGTAGTAAATGCCATAGCCGCCCCGAATGACACTACGGTGGTCCAGTTTATAATTGAAACTCGTGCGGGGGCCAAGGTTGTTGAAGTCGCCTTTCGTGCCGCCGGCTTTGGAGAGGTTGTCGTAGTCCCAACGCAAGCCCAGCGTAAGGTTCAGGCGATTATTCACCGACCATTGGTCTTCCAGATAGGCGCTGTAAACGTTTTGTACCGCGCCAAAGGTAGTCGGACGCAACTCCACATCGTAAGTGCGCACGTTGACATCAGCTGGAATATGCTCTACATTCAAGGCGGATCCAAGATTCAGATTGCGAATATCGGTCAGTTGCTGCTCGGTGAGGCGCACGGTGTAGGTGCCGTAAGGATTGCCTCCGCCCAGCAATTGAAAATCAGAGGTAATGAATTCAAGACCTGCTTTGAACTGGTGTTTCCCACTGCGGTAAAGCCACTTGCTCTGCACCTGGTGGGTGTATTCAAAGTCGTCAAAAATTGCGCCCGACTGCCCCACAATTGCAATGGCTGTGCCGGCAGGGTTTTGGATGGTGACTGAAGGGCTGGTTTCGTTCACCGGCTGGCGGTAGTTCCAGCGAAAAAAGTTGTGCTGGTAATTCAATTCACCGCTGATTTTGCTGCCGATTTTGTACTGATTGCGCATAGCCAGCAGGTAGGTTTCGTTGTCTTGCGCCGAGCTGGCCGACGGGAATAAAATGCCACCTTCCAAACCGCCGCCCTGGCGCTGGTTGTAGAAACGACCGACCTGCGCCCGCACGGACGTTCGCCAGGAAGGCGACCAAATGTGGTCTAACTTGGCAGAAGCGTAGGTAAAGCGGTTTTCGCCCCGTACAACTTCGTTTACACCCAATTGCGCTACGTTCAACAGGTTGTCTTTGTAATCGTAGGTCTGCTCCACATTTACATAAAAGAATGTTTTGTCCTTTTTGATCGGGCCGCCTACGGACGCGCCTACCTGGTGACGCTGGAAACCGTCCTTCACCGGGTTGCCATACAGATCGAGGGTGGCAAAGGCAGAAGGCGCATCTACTGCCGCACCAGGACGGGTAAGGTAGAAAACTTCCCCGGTCCAGTCGTTGGAACCGGATCGCGACAGCACATTCACAAGGCCGTTGCTGGTATTGCCCCACTCGGCGGAGTAATTATTCGTGAGTACGGTAATGTTTTCAACGAAACCGACAGGCGTATTGAATTTCATGTTGCCGAGGAAGCGCTCGTTGTTGTCCATCCCGTCAATCAGGTAGTTGGTAAAAATACCATTGAGTCCGTTGATGCTGATGCTGGGCCCTTCGGCGTACCCCAAAACGGCTACGGTAACATTCGGCAACCGGAAAAGCGTGCGGGTCACATCCCTGCCTTCGATGGGCAGGCGTTGCAATTCTTCTTTTTTTATTTGCCCCGACACCGCTGCGTTTTCGGTATTCATCCGAACCAATGAGGTGCTGGAA
Organism: Saprospiraceae bacterium; assembly: GCA_022841505.1. Lineage (GTDB taxonomy): Bacteria > Bacteroidota > Bacteroidia > Chitinophagales > Saprospiraceae > JABWAJ01. The sequence goes on from JALHRK010000222.1 coordinate 5,776, forward strand.
ATGAGGATCTCCCCGAAAGATGCGGTAGTTTGGTTTGGCAAATTGAGGACAACCGTTAACAAGGTTTCTTTGGGTCGTAAATCGGTCAGAATGCCAGCTTGGTATTGATCATCGTCCAGTGCATACACCGAATAGGATTTTCCTGCGGTCAGGTTTTCAAAAACAGCGACCCCTTTGGCATTGGTTTGAATCGAATCAAGCACTGCAGGCCCGGTATCGTCCGTCAGGTAAAGCCATTTGCTGGCGATGGGGGTGTCTTCAAGCAGGGAAGTAACCTGCACCCGGATGCTGCTTTGGGCAGACAACCCGGTAAGACCAATCAAGGTCAGGAAAACGAGGAGTAGATAATTTTTCATAAAAAGAGCTATTAGTGTTTTATAAAGAAAAACAGGATAGCCGTACCGGCATTAGCCGCAAACCGAAACCGGGCAGCAGACTACTTACGGTCTGGCATGCAATGCTATAGCTGCTGAAGTTGAGCTACTGCACTGGCCATCAGGATTTGATGAATTGTAAAGGTTGGAGCGTCAGGCGAAAAGCGGCGGCGCGCGGAGCCCCTTCGAGAAGCGGACACTGCGGGCAATAAACGGCGATTCGCGAACGAATACCGCCATCGGTGCGAAAGAAATCAGGGCCCGAAGGAAAGCAACTAATGATTTGAGGATTTTATGAGTCGGTCGCTTCAGCCAGCGACGTATGCTTTCAGCGTGGTCAAGGTCGGTCAGTTTTCGGAGCAAATCCGGTTGGGTCGCTCCGGCTTTGAAAAGCACCTCCTGCAAGGATTGAAAAAGCTGGGTCGTACACCACGGGAGTTCTTCCCATTCCTCAGCCCGAAAAAAGGTTTTTTGTACACCGATCAGGTAGGCGCCGCCATCTGTTGAAGGGCCAAGCACGTTGTGCCCTCCCTCAAGCCGGGTGATGGCGTTTTCGAGGTCGTTCCTGCTAAGATCGGGGCTGTCGTTGCCAACCACCAGTACAGATTCATACCCTTTTTCAAACACTTCCGCGAGCGCGGTAGTGATGCGCATTCCAAAATACGATCCGGTTTGGGTTGCTTCGTTGGAATGAAAAACGGAGCGGCCGGTTTGCTTGAGCAGGGAAGCCGTACGTGCGTGCAAAATACCGAAAGCGCTCCGGAAAGCAGGCGCTAAATACCGGGGAAACCGTTGCATCTTTTCGTCAGCAAGCGGATTCTTTGCAAAAAACAGTATGGCAGTTCGTTTTGTCAAGCAGATGATGTTGTCGTTTCAAATGTATATACGCAGATAACCTGCAACCCGGATTTGGGGCAAAGGTAGTTGTTCGGGAAAATTTAAACTGTCCGTTACACTACGTTTGTATTTGGTGTCTTAAATAGGGCGCACTTACAGGGCAATTCGTTACAAGCCCTGTAAGCGCGCCATATTTAAGGAGGAAAGATAGTACAAAAAAGAATAAATCCAACCTGGAGGTGAAACTGTTGGCTGCTGCGCTATATTTGAACTTTGTATTGCATTCATACAAGCGTTAACGCCCTTCAACTATTTACTATGCGAAACATCTTCATTTCAGCCTCCGGACAGCATGTTGGAAAAACCACCACGACCCTTGGCCTGGTTTCTAATTTGCGCAAAATGGGCTATAATACAGGCTACTGCAAACCGGTTGGCCAACAGTTTGTAGATGTAAACGGCGCCATTGCTGATAAAGACGCGGTCTTGTTTGCCGACGTTATCGGCTTTCGGGTTGTGCCTGAATGGCATAGCCCGGTGGTGATTGGCCCCGGCGTTACCCGTCAGTATTTAGACGACCCAAGCCAGTTTCATTTTCAGGAGCAGATCCTTGCCGCAGCCCGTTCGCTTGACCCCCTTTACGATATTGTGGTGTATGAAGGCACCGGCCACCCGGGGGTTGGCAGTATTGCTGATGTGTCGAATGCGCAAGTGGCAAAAATGCTGAATTGCGGCACCATTCTGGTCGTGGAAGGGGGCATTGGCCGAACCATAGACCGCCTGAATTTATGCCGAGCCATTTTCAAAGAACAGGACGTGCCCATTGTGGGCGTCATCGTCAACAAAGTGGAAATGTCCAAAAAAGAAGAGGTCACGCATTATGTGGGCAAGGCGCTGGACCAAATGGGCATTCCGCTGATGGGGGTCATCCCTTATGACAAAACCTTGCTTTTCCCAATCCTGGAAACCATCCGGCAGGCCGTAGACGGGTCCTGTATCCTGAATGAAGATCGCCTCAATAACCGGGTTGAAGACATTGTGGCCGGGTCTTTGGTTGACATTGAGGAGTTCAATACGTTTGAAAATATTTTGCTGGTAGTTAGTTTTAAACGCGTCAAGGAAGCCGTTAAAAAGATCAAACAGATCTCCAAAATCAAAAAATTAGAGCATTCACCGCTTTCCGGTGTGATCGTCACCGGGGATGGCCGCCACGCCAAATGGCATACCGAAGAAGACCTGTACCACCCTTATTTTGTGGAGCACCAGATTCCGGTTATTGCCACCCTGTTAGACACGTACGGATCGGTTTTGAAAGTCAACCGGATTGAAGTAAAAATCAATACGCAAACCCCGTGGAAAGTAGCGCGCGCCATTGAGCTGATCCGCAAGCACCTGCATTTCGATCAATTGCTTGATTACCTGAAAAGTACCTGATTGGAAGCACCTTCAAATGTTAATAATACTGGTAGGCATATTGTTTTGCGTCGTCTGAACGTAATTTTATCTAAAAATTGAACGTTTATTAAAAATGAAGTTTTGAACGAACCAGATCTTTTGTATTTTTGTTCTACCAACACCGATGCACCAAAAGCGGGGCATTGTATCATCAAACACCGATTTTGCTAACCAAATCGCTTAAAGGTTATGATCAGAAGAACGATCGCGTCAAGGCTCGCACAGGCCAAGAGCACTTTGAGTCAAACCATGGAAAGTATATTAGACATTAACCGCCGAAGAAAAACCTTACCACCAGACCCTGCCATAAAAAAAGACCAGGTAGAAGCCCTCAGCGAGGAGCTTAAGATTCTCAATAAATTAGCCGAACAACAGGCCGTACTCATTCGCAAGTACGAAACGGCGCTGACCAAACAGGGAGTGGGGTAAAGATGCAAAATGCAAAGGACAAGGGGCAAAAATCAAAATAACGCAATTGTCTCCTATAGCAACTTTACAAAATTATGGCCTCCTCGCTCGTGCGGGACAGGTGTTGCTCTCTCGCTGGTGCGAGACAAGCTTTGCCGATTTGCCTTTTGCCAATTTGCACCTTATTCCAAAACCTTAAGGCATAACCGCTGCAGGTAAAAAGGGGCTGGCATCTCCGCCCCCTTTGATGATTTCCCGGACAATGGTGGAGCTGATGTGCGAATAAGCCGGATCACTGATCAGAAAAATGGTTTCCAGACCGCCACCGACGATGTGGTTGAGTTGGGAAATGGTTTTTTCGTAATCAAAATCTGAGGCATTCCGAAGTCCGCGCAAAAGGTACCGCGCACCAATGCGGGTGCAGTAGTGCGCCGTCAGGTTCTCAAACCAGTCTACCTCAACATTCGGCTCCTCTTCAAAAACGGCTTTGATCCACGACATGCGTTGTTCCAGCGGAAAAAGCGTCTGCTTTTGGGAGTTGACGCCGATCGCTACGATGATTTTGTCGAAAAGCGGCAGTGCCCGTCGAACTAAGTCAACGTGCCCGGAGGTAATGGGATCGAAAGAGCCAGGAAAGACTGCAATTTTGGACATCATCCTATGGTTTGACCCAAATGTAAACTTTATCCCCGCTAATGCGAAGTCCCAGCCGCCTGGAAAATTAAAGGTTTGAAAAAAAAACCACTTTTTTGCAACCTTTTTTCATTTCACCCCGTCTTTGGTTTCGATTGCCGGTTGTACTGTCGTTCCAAAACCAATAAGGTTTCAAAAAAACCTATAAGGTTTTGGAAACCTTGTAGGTTTAGAACAGCAGTTCGTCGAAAAGTGCAGCAAATGTGGCAATTAATGTTTAATTTTACCCGACTGTTAGAAAATGAAAAAAACTCAAGCCATGATAAAATCTAACACCCGTTTAGTGTTGGTGCTCTTACTGGCAGCAGCAAGCTTCGCTTCTTACCTTTACCTGAATTCACTCAAATACGAGAACGCTGTCCAAACGGCGGAGCCAACGGCAGAGGAAGAAATGGCGGAAAGCGAATTAAAAGCCCCGGGAAATGCAATACTCCCCGATGTCTATCTGCTTAAAAAAGCAGTGGCGGCGGGCAAAAGGCTGATGCCTTATCAGTAGGAATTACGGATTGTCTGGATGACAAAAAATACCGCAAGCTTAAGGGTTTGCGGTATTTTTTTTGGCGTAAAACTATTGCCTCTAATTGGCTCAAGGCTAAGCAGTATCAGGGGATGGGTTGTCATTAATGTTTTTCCTGCGCCAGGTTTTGCTACGCCACAGGCTGCGCAGCCCTTCATATAAGCCTTTAATGTGGTGCTTTTCTTCGTACGCTAAGGCTTCTTCACGGGTAAATTCCATTGGCTCAAAGTCTTCTTCGCCAGGCAACAATTTCTTCATGACGCAATATCCGCCGATGATGCCCTGGTAATCGTAGCCGCCGGAAAGAAACATCCCTTCTGCGAAGCCCAATTCCCGAAGTGTCTCCAGATCAAAAATGGCAGTATTGATAATGGTAAGATTTGGCCTTAGGTAGGTATGGAAAAAGAGTTTATTGGGTTGTATACCTTTGCTGATGGACAGGGTTGCAGCC
>JALHRK010000223.1 GCA_022841505.1 Saprospiraceae bacterium
GAAACCTTTAAAAAAACAGTTGTGCGAAACCTTCAATTCCATTTACAAAAAAGATAACATGAAATCCATTTTACCTATATTGATGCTTTGCGCCACCATGCATTCCGGCTTTGCGCAAGCGGAAGTCATTGAGTTGGCCAACCCTTCTTTCGAGGATACTCCAAGCAGCAGTTTTACACCAAAATTCTGGCGAAATTGTGGTTTTGCAGAAGAAAGTCCACCTGACATACAACCTGGAACAATGACCGTTACCCAACCGGCGCACGATGGCAAAACCTACTTGGGGATGGTCGTCCGGGATAACAATACATGGGAAGCCATTGGTCAAAAACTAAGCCACCCATTGGAACCAGGCCAGTGTTATCAGTTGGAAATATACCTGGCCCGATCTGAAAAATATTGGGGCACCCGTCGAACAACAAGCCAAAGTGTTAATTATAACACGCCAGTCAAATTGAGGATATTTGGCGGATTCAATTACCTGGCAGGCAAGCAGCTTCTTGCGGAAACACCTGTTATTGCCCACACCGAGTGGAAGCCCTATTTGCTTCAATTTGAGCCCATGATGAAGGCTTACGACCATCTCATTTTTGAGGCATGGTATGATGAAGCCATTCCAAATCCATATAATGGCAACATTTTGATGGATAACCTTTCAGATTTAGCCCCTGTTAGTTGCGAAAATCGTAAGCCTTCGAAAAAAATAGCGGCAACCTATATAAAAAGGCCTAACATAAAGAACTCCCAAATAAAAGACGACTTCGTACATTGGTCTGGCAAATTCATTTCAAAAACTGAGTTTTGGGAAATTGTGGAAGAAAACGCAAGTATAGTCTTGTTTGACTCTTCCGGAAAACTGCATCGGTCATTTTCAGTCAGTACACAAACGGATCAGGAATTTCTGACGAACTATCCTTTGCATAATATTTTGGAAGGCCTGCAACAACATCCAAATCTTACGCTGATTATTGCTATCCTGGAAATTGACACCGAATTGGCCAACCGAAAAAAACAAAGCCTCATGGAGGTTCTTTCAGAGTATGGAGATTTGGAGCATCAGATCACGATCAAGAGATGGGGAGCAGGGGATGAAAATCATTTCTGGTATGGTGCTGAAGAGAAGTACTCGCATGTATTGATGAGGTAAGATTGTGCCATTGTGTGAAACCTTTTATACTTCGCGCTGCTTGGTTTTGTGCATTGTCTTTGGTATAATACTCTGATTAACAGCGCTCAGTATGACAAAAAAGGCTTCGCACCTAACGGTGCGAGGTATATATAAAACCAGCCGTGCGAAACCTTCAAATCCGTTTACAAAAAAGAGAACATGAAAACCTTTTTACCTGTATTGATGCTTTGCGTCGCCATGCATTCCGGCTTTGCGCAAACCAAACCCATTGAATTCCTTAACCCTTCTTTTGAGGATACTCCCAGACCCAGCCATCCACCCGTTGATTGGCACGATTGCGGGTTTCCAGGCACATCGCCGCCGGATGTTCTGCCAGAACCAACATTCAATGCTATGCAACCAGCCTATGACGGAAAAACTTACCTCGGCATGGTGGTGCGCGACAACAATACCTGGGAGGCCGTTTCCCAAAAACTTGACCAGCCTTTGCAGGTAGGGCAGTGTTATCAGTTGGAGGTTTATTTAGCCAGATCAGAGAAATACATGAGTGTTAGCAGAATATCGGATAAGACAGCAAACTACACTACACCAACTATATTTCGGATTTTCGGGGCATTTAATAATTGCAAAGGCAAACAGTTTCTTGCTCAAACACCTGCCATTTCACACGCCAAATGGAAATCTTATGTCCTTCAGTTTGAGCCTGCTTCAGAGGCTTTTGATCACTTAATCTTCGAAGCCTATTTTGATGAATCCCAGTCGTACCCTTACAATGGAAACATTCTGGTAGACCACCTTTCTAACCTCACGCCTGTAGATTGTGGAACGCTTCCAAAACAAAAAAATGAACCTGCTCCAAAATACACAAGCAGGCCAGCTCCAATCCCTCCTTCACGGGATGCTAAAACCGATTCCCTGCTATTGAATCGAACCCCCAATGCGATAGTCAGGAATAAGATTGATATTCCCATGTCCTCTCCTCCTGTAGTTATTGGGGGAAAATCAAAAAGACCAAAACGCCCTACCCCCGTAGCTGAACTTCATGGAATTGTGAGAATCTATTCCAGTCAGATTATTTTCGATTCAACGGGAAATCTGGAGCGCTCCTATGCCAGGGAGTATTTTCCCGGCAAACCAAGGGTGGTAAATCATCCCCTCCACCGCATTCTCGGAAGTTTGGACCTGCATCCACTTTCTAAGCTCATCATTATTGTTATAGAAAAAGATGCTACATTAGCCGGGATTAAAAAACGAAACTTGCAACAGGCCATCAACGACATCGGCGTTGCGCAAGATCAGATCACCATCAGAGACTGGCAGGAAAAAGATGCAAAGATGACCTGGTATGGGGATGAAGATTTTGGCGTCTTAATGCGGCTTTTATAAGAAAACGAAAAAACAATTTGCAACATGAACCGACACCACCTGTTGTTCCTCCTCCCTGCGCTGCTGTTCCTGTGCGCGCCGGTTTTTGCCCAGAAAAAAAGTAAATCAGAGAAAGCACCGGCGGTCAGTTCCGCGCCTGCTTTTGACGCTACAGCTTTCAAAGCGCTTCGTTGGCGCAACATTGGGCCGTTTCGCGGCGGGCGCTCCAACGCGGTTTCTGGCGTTGTTGGCCAGGAAAATACGTATTACACCGGCTACACGGGCGGTGGCGTTTGGCGCACCGATGATGCAGGGCTGAACTGGCGCAACATTTCCGACGGCGCTTTCAAAACCGGTTCGGTCGGCGACATTGCAGTGGCGGAATCCGACCCAAATGTGGTGTTCGTGGGCATGGGCGAACACGCTGTGCGCGGGGTGATGACTTCCTACGGCGACGGCGTTTATAAATCGGAAGACGGCGGCACGACCTGGAAAAATGTTGGGTTGGAAAAAACGCGCCACATTTCCGACGTGATCATCCATCCCCAAAATCCCGAGGTGGTTTACGTGGCTGCACAAGGCGCCCTGCACGGTCCAAACCCCGAGCGCGGCATCTACAAAAGCACCGACGGCGGCCAAACCTGGCGCAAAGTATTGTATATAGATGAAAATACGGGCGCTTCCAGCCTGAGCATGGATATGAACAACCCACGCGTGCTGTACGCAGCCTTTTGGCAATACCGCCGCCTGCCCTGGAAAGTGGAAAGCGGCGGCGCGGGTTCTTCCATCTGGAAATCGGTAGACGGCGGCGAAACCTGGGTCAAACTCAGCGAAGGCCTGCCCACAGAAATGGGCAAAATCGGCATTTCGGTCTCGCGCGCCAATTCCAACCGGGTGTACGCCATCGTGGAAGCTGAAAAATCGAAAGCGGGCGTTTACCGCTCCGACGACGGCGGCAAACGCTGGACGATGATGAGCAACGACAACAACCTCACCGCCCGCTCGTGGTACTATATGGAAGTTTTTGCAGACCCCGCGGACGCCAACATCGTGTACGTGCTCAACGCGCCGATGATGCGTTCAATTGACGGCGGCAAAAGCTTCAGCAGCATTGATGTCGGCCACGGCGATACCCACGACCTGTGGATCAATCCGGCAAATAACCAGAACATGATCCTCGGCGACGACGGCGGCGGCGAAATCAGTTTCAACGCCGGCCAAAGCTGGTCTACCCTGAACAACCAGCCTACCGCGCAATTCTACCGCGTGAACGTGGATCAGCGCTTCCCTTACCGCGTTTACGGCGGGCAGCAGGACAACACCTCTGTGGTCATCAACAGCCGCAACAACGGCTACGGCATTACCGACAAGGATTGGTTTGAAGGGCCGGGTTGCGAATGCGCCTACATTGCATTCGACCCGATGAATCCTGTGGTCATGTACGGCGGCTGCTACCAGGGTATGATTGAATCGCTGGACACCCGCACCACCGAACGCAAGGACATCATGCAGTATCCTTCGCTGAATCTGGCCAATCCGCCCAAAGAAATGAAGTACCGTTTCAACTGGAATGCGCCCATCGTGGCTTCGCCGCACAATCCTTCGGTGATTTACCACGCAGCAAATGTGTTGTTTAAAACCACCGACGGCGGCCTCAACTGGCAGGCCATCAGTCCCGACCTGACCCGCAACGATACCATAAAACAAGGAGATGGCGGCGGCCCGCTCACCAACGAAGGCGCTGGCGGCGAAAACTACAATACCATCAATTACGTCATCGAATCCCAACTCGAAAAAGACCTCATTTACACGGGCAGCGATTGCGGCCTTGTGCACCTCACCCGCGACGGCGGCAAAACCTGGCAGAACATTACGCCTGCCGGTCTGCCGGAATGCCTCATTCAATCCATCGAGGTTTCGCCGCACAGCAAAGGCACGGCGTACCTCAGCGGCACGCGTTACAAATTCAACGAATTTACTTCGCTGACCTATAAAACCACTGATTACGGAAAAACCTGGACCAAAATTGCCACCGGGATCAATGCCGACGATTTCATCAAGGTCATCCGCGAGGATAAAAAAGTGGCCGGATTGCTTTACGCCGGCGCTGAGCGCGGTTTTTATGTTTCGTTTAACGGCGGTAGCAATTGGCAGCAGTTGCAACTGAATTTGCCGGTCGTGCCCATCACGGACCTCATCCAGCACGACAACGACCTCGTTGTTTCCACGGCGGGCCGCGCTTTTTGGATCCTGGACGACGTAAGTGCTTTACAGCAATACAAAGGCAGTTTCGGCGATGCGGTTGCAAAAATCTACGCGCCGAAAACCACCGTGCGGTTCAGCAGTTTTTCCCCACCCTGGTTGCCGGAAAACATCCCTGGCATTGGCCGCAACCCATTGGATGGCGTTATTTTGGATTATTATTTGAAAGAAAAAGCGGACACCAATTTGCTCACGTTAGAAATTTTAGACGCAAGTGGGAATGTGATCCGAACCTATACCAACAAAAAAGACGAGACGTTCAAACCGTATCCCGGCGGGCCGTCGCCTGCTCCTGTCATTCCTTCGGAGGCCGGCCTCAACCGCTACGCCTGGGATTTTCGCACCGAAGGCATTGGCGGCGTGCAGGGCGCTTTTGTGTACGGCGATTACCGGGGTTACCGCGTAGCGCCCGGGCAATACCGCGCCAGGTTGACGCACAAAGACATCGTATCGGAAGCCCCAATTGAAGTGGTCGCCGACCCACGCATTTCCGTCAACCCGGCTGATTGGACGGCCCAGCAGCAGTTGCTCGAACGGCTGACCAAAGACCTCCGCAACATGCACGAGGCCGTGACGAACCTACGCAAAGTCAAAAAGCAGTTGGCAGCCCGCAACGAAGCGCTGAAAGACCTGGAAAACCAGGAGGAAATGATGAAACAGGGCGAAGACCTGATCAAAAAAATTGACGCCTGGGAAGCCAACATCGTGGAAAGCCGCCAGACCAATTTTCAGGATGTGATCAACTGGCCGAGCAAACTCAACGCCGAGTTTTTTGACCTGCGCAGCAAAGTGGACGTTCACGACCCGCGCATCACGCAGGGCGTCCGCGAGCGCCTCCGCGATCTGGAAACCCAGTGGAATGCGCACCAGGCGGCCATGCGCGATTTGATCTATAAGGACATAGTGGCTTATAATCAGTTGTTCAAAGAGCAAAATATTCCGGCGGTGATTGTGAAATAAAATGAGTAGTATTTCTTTACCACATAGTTTATTTTTTTACCACATAGTTCACATAGGGGTTTTCACATAGGGCACATAGAATCTCGTACAGCTATGTGATCTATGTGAAAACCCCTATGTGTTCTATGTGGTAAATAATCATCACGAGTTGGATGAGAGGAAATCCACGAATTACCTTGTATTAGAAAGAAAAATGCCATACGAACCTATCTCAACTGAACAAACCAAACTTCAAGAAATTGCCGCCCAACTCCTGGATCCGGCAAGCGACATCGCGACCCTAAGCGCCGCAGCCAATGCCTTTTACGACCTTTGCGTCGCCCTTTCCGATTGGAAAGACCGCACCCAAAAAGCAACCCAACTCGCTTCCGGCAAAGCCATTTCGCCGGAAGACGCCGCCCGCTGCATCCAGGATTTTATGCGCACCGCCAAATTCCTGCGGGGCCTCGAAGCTGCCATCCGCACAGTGCAGATCCGTTTTCCCGGCACACCGATCCAAATCCTTTACGCCGGATGCGGCCCTTTTGCTCCGTTGGCGTTGGCGATTTCCACCCGGTTCAGCGCAGCGGAAATCCAGTTCACCCTGCTCGACATCCACCAGGAATCATTAGACCTGGCTGCGCGCTTGTTTCAAACGTTGGGATTGGAAAACCATGTAAAGGCATTCGTACTTTCCGACGCTGCCACTTACCAATGGCCCACAGCATTGCCCCTGCACCTCGTGGTCAGCGAAACCATGCAACGCGCATTGGACAAAGAACCTCAGGTGGCGATTACCCAAAATCTGGCGCCACAACTTTGCGAGGGCGGCATCCTGATCCCTGAAAACATTCGGGTGGAAGCGGTGCTGTGCATTGCCGCAAAGGAATTCCCGGAAGCCGGCGGCGAACAATTCAGGATTCCGCTCGGCGTGCTGATGGATTTGAACCAGGATATGGCGACCAGCGAATTATTGACAACGGCCGCAGTCATGCAAGCACCAACAGACATGGCAGAGTTACCACACTGCCTGCTTTTTACGACGATTAAAGTGTTCGATGGTGTTGTGTTAAATGCCTACGAAAGCGGGTTGACTTACCCGATGACGCTGTATCCGCTTGGGAAAATAAAGGCAGGTGAAATTTTGGAGTTTCGTATGAACTGGGCGCAACGCCGGGTTTTCGGGGCAAGCGTTTGGAATAAGAAAAACGGTATTGACCGCATATCGCCGAACAGCGTTCGACATTACAAGCCATCCACAAATTTATACCCAACCCCCCGAATAGACAAAAACCGCTGCGGATTCCGCGGATCCAGTTCAAAATATTTGCGGAAAGAGAGGATAAAGTTGTCAATTGTGCGGGTGGAGGGATACACGTCGTAGCCCCAGACGGATTGCAGGATTTGCTGGCGCGAAACCACCTCATTTTTGCGGTCAATGAGCAGCTTGAGCAACATGGTTTCCTTTTTGGTGAGCGGGATGACCTCGCCATTGACTTCTGCTTCGTAAGTGGCAAAATTGATGCGGCGCCCGTCAAATTCGAAGATATCTGAGGTGTTTTCAACCGCGCGGTTGGTGCGGCGGATCAGGTTGCTGACGCGCAGCAACAATTCTTCTAAGTTAAACGGTTTGGTAAGGTAATCGTCGGCGCCGCGCTTTAGCCCGGTAACCCGATCCAGGGCGGTATCTTTGGCCGTCAGGAAAATGATCGGCACTTCGCGGTTGGTGAGGCGCACTTGTTCGCAAATCTGAAAGCCGTCCACTTCCGGCAGCATCACATCCAGAATCAGCAGGTCGAAATGCTGTTCTCCCAGTATTTTTAAAGCCTGCCTGCCATTGCCGCTGGTCACGACTTCATAGTTTTCCAACTCCAGATTGAGTTTGACGACCTCGCGGATGTTCTCTTCGTCTTCTGCCAGAAATATTCGTTGCATGTGGTAATTTTTTTGCCCCAACCCGTGAAGGGGGGGGAGAGTTGTTCGTTGAGTGTTGTTCGTTGTTCGTTGTTCGTTTGGTTCTGAAAAGGTTGGAAGCTCAGCAGGGTGGCGAAAAAGTTGGCTAACCGACAAGCAGCCGTATCCGTGTTTTTAAACAAAAAAAAGCCCAAAACGTTGTCATGCAACGAATTGGGCTTTAAGTCGTGGGTGATGAAGGATTCGAACCTCCGACCCTCTGGGTGTAAACCAGATGCTCTGAACCAGCTGAGCTAATCACCCCCACTTTTCGGAAGCGAGTGCAAATATAGAGGGTTGTTTTATGCTGTGCAAGCAGTTGGCGTGGAAAAATTAAAAAAAATATTTGATTGATGAGAATGAAAGGTGGGTGGTGGAGGTAACGTGTTGATAAATAAGAGTTAATTTGAAGATTTGAAAATTTGAAGATTTGAAAATTGGGGCTTCAGGTTTACGATCGGGCGCCCCTCATCTTCGAGTTTTCAATCAACTCATCTTTAAATTGATCCCCTCATCTTCAAATTTTCAAATCATCTCATCTTCAAATTGATCCCGTATCTTCAAATGAAGTTGCTTTTTGCCAATTTGCCTTTTGCCCTACTTTAACCTTTCTCCTTTCTACTTTAACCTTCGCAGCGTATCTTTACCACAAGTAATTCCAACTTACAACAGCGCCTTACCCATGAAAAAATTTTTCAAAAAATTCGCCATCATCCTGCTGATCCTCATCGGCCTTGTTTTGCTGACCACCTGGATCATCACAGCGCTGTTCGAAGACCAGGTCGGCAGGCGCATTGTGAAGGAGGTGAACAAATCCATCCGCTCGGAGCTGAGCGTGGAAAATTTCGACCTCAGCATCTTTTCCACGTTTCCCAATGCGGCGGTCAACCTGCGCAATGTGGTGCTCAAAGACACCAAAGGCGGCATATTGCTCGAAGCCGGCAACGTTTCCTGCCGCTTTGGTTTGTGGAGCTTGTTCGGCGACGACATCAAAGTGCGCTCGATTGTGGTGAGCGACGGCGCACTGACGCTGGAAACCGACGAGCGGGGCCGGGCAAATTACGACATTGCCCAAAGTAGCAGTACAGAGGATGACAGCGGCGCCGGTTTCTCTTTGGAAATGGCCACCCTCGAAGACATCGAACTCATCTATGCCGACCAGGGAGCTGCGCAGGAAGTGATGGCCCATGTGGATCAGGCGCATTTTTCAGGTAAATTTTCCAGTGGGCAGTTTGCGATGAGCAGCCAGGCCGACCTCGTGGTGCATTTTGCCGACCTCGGTGGCGCGCGCTTTATTGCCGGAAAGGCCTTGAAATACGATGCCAGGATTGCGGTCAATTCCGAAAAAGGCATTTACAAGTTAGAAGACGTGCAACTCCAGGTGGAAACCAACCGCTTCGACCTCAAGGGCGTGGTGGAGCGGCGTATGCCCGGCACCTATTACGACCTGGTCGCCAACGGGAAAGAATGCACCCTCGAATCCATCCTCCAGTTGCTGCCAGAAACCTACCTCGAAAAGATGGGCGATTGGACGAGTACCGGCAATTTTGTGGTTAAAGCAACGGTAAAAGGCGTTTCCCGCCTCAACATCCGCCCGGCTATCAAAGCGGAACTGCGGATGGACAAAGGCGTGGTGAGCAGTCCGCAGATGCAGGGCGACCTGAAAGACATTGCCTTTGAGGCGAATTTTGACAATGGCGTAGATGAAAGTGATGTGAGTTCGGTGTTCGAAATCAAAAACCTGCGCGGCTACTACAACGGCGAACCTCTGGAAATGCGGCTGCGCGTGGAAAACCTCGAAGACCCGGTGATTGATTTTGCCGCCAATGGCGTGTTGCCAATGCCAGTCGTAAACGGCATGCTGAATTTGCCGAAAGTGACCGACGCCAGCGGAGAAGTGGAGGTGAAAAATGTGGCGTTCAAAGGCCGGTACGCTGATATGATGGAACTGCGGCGCGATTCTATAGCCTTGCTGGCGCAGGGAGAAGTGGTTTTCGACGATGCCGCCGTGAAGGTGAACGGCGAACAAGTGCTCATAGACCGGGGCAGGATCTTTTTGAAAAACGACTCGGTTTTTGTGGAGGATGTGGTGGTAAACGGGCCCGATAGCGACCTGACCTTCAACGGCAACGCAGCCCACGTCATTCCTTATTTGCTGAGCGATACCACGCAGCAAAAAGTGAAATTGGAATTCACCCTCGACATGCGTGCAAATAACCTTGACCTCGACCGCCTGCTGGCCATTTCTGACGTCACGGAGGCGCAGGCGGAAGCGGAAAATACGACACTCGACTCCCTCATCATCGAACAAAACCAGCAGCGTGAACGAATCACCGATCTGCTGAAAGGCGTCATCACGCTGCGCGTTTCCAAACTCAACTACGAATTGGTGGAAGGCAGCGATTTTTCCGGCGAACTGACCTTAGACAACAACGCTTTGGACATCAAAGGCAGCGCAAAAGGCATGAATGGTGGCATAGACCTGGACGGGACTTTTCTGTTCCACGACCGGCCTTCTTTGGTGGCGCGGGTGAGTTGCAACGACATCAATGTGAATGATTTTTTCCGGCAAATGGAAAATTTTGGGCAGGAGGTATTGCAGGACCAGCACATCCGGGGGGCACTGACCGCCAAATTTGCCATTTATGCGTTTTGGGATGAAACGGGCAATTTCCTGATGAACGACCTGCGCGTGCTGGCCGACGCCACCATCAACAACGGCGAGCTCATTGGATTCAAAATGTTGGAAAATTTTTCCACCTTTGTAAAAATGAAAGATTTGCGGCACATCAAGTTTGTGACGCTGCAAAACTTCATTGAGG
>JALHRK010000224.1 GCA_022841505.1 Saprospiraceae bacterium
AATTTTCAAATCTTCAAATCAACTAATTTTCAAATTGTTGCCCCCCTAATCTTCAAATCCTCAAATCTTCAAATTTTCAAATCCTCAAATCACCCACTGCTTTCCGAAACTGATCCCCCCGATCCTCATAATTTTTAAACAAATCAAAACTGGCGCATGCCGGCGATAATAAGACGGCATCACCGGGTTTGGCCAATTGTTGCGCGGTTTTCACGGCATCCACTGCGCTGCGGGTTTCGCGGATTTCAGCAATAATCGGAGCGAACGTGCTCACAATTTTGCTGTTGTCAACGCCCATGCACACAATGGCTTTTACTTTTTCTTTCACCCAGGGCATCAACGGCCCGTAATCATTGCCTTTGTCCTGGCCGCCCACAATCCAGACCACCGGCCGATCCATTGCCTGAAGGGCGTAAAAGACCGAATCCACATTGGTGGCCTTGCTGTCGTTGATGTACTCCACCCCGTCCAGGTCGGCTACTTTTTCTAAGCGGTGCGGCGCGGGTTTGAACGTTTTCAGTCCCGCGTTGATGGCGTCGTCGCTGATGCCGAGCGCTTTGGCCGTTTGAACGGCAAACAGGGCATTCATGGCATTGTGCGGGCCGCGCAGTTGCGTTTGCGACAAGTCGAACACGCTGCCTTCCACTTCAATTTTTGCTCCATGCACCTGATCGGTCGTCAAAGCAACCGCTTTGGATTCAAAATGGTGCTTAACGCCAAAAACCTGAATATTCGGGTCGCTGGCATTGTACAGAAAAAGATCCCCTTCGCGCTGATTCATCCCAATGCGGAATTTGGCGTCGGCGTAGTTTTCCAATTGGTATCCGTAGCGATCCAAATGATCGGGCGTAATGTTCAGCAACATCGCAATATCGGGCCGGAACGCGCGGATGCCATCCAACTGAAAACTGCTCAGCTCCAGCACGTAGTAGTCAACCGCCGGCTCCAACGCAACGTGCGCTGCAAACCCAAACCCCACATTTCCTGCCAGACCTGCATTCAGACCGGCTGTTTTCAGCAGGTGATACGTCAGCAGGGTTGTCGTGGTTTTGCCATTGCTACCCGTGATCCCGATGAGCTTTGCCGTCGTGTACCTGCCTGCAAATTCAATTTCTGAAATGACCGGAATGCCCCGTTCCTCCAATGCTTTCACCAAAGGCACAGTGTCGGGAATGCCCGGACTTTTGATCACTTCAGTCGCCTCAAAAATGCGCTCCTGCGTATGCTGGCCTTCCTCATAAGGAATGCCGTGTTTTGCCAGCAGGCTTTTGTAACTGTCTTTGATCTCGCCCCTGTCGGAAACGAAAACTTCAAATCCTTTTGCTGCAGCCAATATCGCTGCGCCTACCCCGCTTTCTGCTGCACCCAAAACGACGATCAAACTCATGGCCTCATCGGATTTTAAGGGTGATCATCGTAAAAACGGCCAGCAGGATACCGACGATCCAAAAGCGCATCACAATCTTCGTTTCGGGAATCCCCTTTTTCTGATAATGATGGTGCAATGGCGACATCAGGAAAATCCTGCGCCCCTCGCCGTATTTGCGTTTGGTGTATTTGAAATACGCCACCTGCAACACAACAGAGAGGTTTTCTATCAAAAAGATACCGCACATCAGCGGGATCAGCAATTCTTTTCTCAACACAATGGCCATGGTGGCAATGATGCCGCCGAGGGTCAGGCTGCCGGTGTCGCCCATAAAAATTTGGGCGGGATACGAATTGTACCACAAAAATCCCAGACAAGCACCGAGGAAACAGGCCGCAAAAATCACGAGTTCGCCCGAACCCGGCAAATGCAGGATATTGAGATAGGTGGCCGCAATTGCGTTGCCGGACACGTACGCAAAAATACCAAGCGTCAATCCAATAATGCCGGAAACGCCGGTTGCCAGCCCGTCTAATCCATCGGTCAGGTTGGCGGCATTGGAAACCGCTGTGACCACAAAAATGACCAATGGCACAAACAACAGCCACACCCAGGAACTCATGCCGCCATCCTTTGAGGCGGGTACCAACTTGGCATAATCCAATTGATTGCCTTTCACAAAAGGCACATTGGTCAGCATCATTTTGAAATCGCCTTTTTCTTCGATTTCTTTGCCGTTTTTCACTTCAAGCGTATCGCCCACCATTTCGGCAACAATGCCGGAAGCTTCGTACTCCTCAAGATCCATCCGCACCACCACCTGATCGCTGAAAATCATGATCAACGCCACGATAATCCCCAATCCGATCTGCCCCAGCACTTTAAATTTGCCGCTAAGGCCTTTTTTATCCTTTTTAAATACCTTAATATAATCGTCCAAAAAGCCAATTACGCCCATCCAGACGGTGGCAACCACCATCAGAAAAATGTAAATGTTGTTGAGGTTGGCCATCAGCAAACACGGAATCAAAATCGCCATGATGATGATGACGCCGCCCATTGTCGGCGTACCCTCTTTTTGTTTCTGCCCCTGCAAACCCAGGTCGCGAACGGTTTCGCCAACCTGAAGCCGCTTCAAATAAGCAATGATCCGGCCACCGAATACCATCGAAATCAGCAGGGATAAAATTGTAGCTATGCCTGCACGAAAAGTGATGTAGCTAAACAACCCCGAACCCGGAAGTTTGCCATCGTATAGTTCATTCAGCCACTCTACTAATTTTATCAGCATTTGTTATTCGTTGTTTGTTGTTCGTTCTTCGTTGGTCATAAGGTTTTTACTTTATCCTTTCAACTCTTTCACCAAAATCTCCTTATCGTCAAAAGGATGTTTCACCCCTTTAATGTCCTGGTATTTTTCGTGGCCTTTACCCGCCACCAGGATAATGTCGCCGCTTTGCGCAATCCGGCACGCCGTTTTAATGGCTTGTTTGCGGTCGCTGATGATGAGCGTGCGGCCCGCATAACCTTCGGGGATGCCGGCTTCCATTTCTGCAAGGATGGCCTCCGGTTCTTCCGAACGCGGATTGTCGGAGGTCAAAATCACCTGATCGCTTTTGAGGCAGGCGATTTTTGCCATTTCCGGCCTTTTGGCGCGATCGCGGTCGCCGCCGCAACCAACCACCGTAATCACTTTCCCCGTTTTTTTGCGCAATTGTGCAATGGTACTCAGCACTTTTTCCAGCGCGTCCGGGGTATGGGCGTAATCCACAATGCCGATCACCTGATTGCCTTCCACGTATTCAAAGCGGCCTTCTGCTGCGCTGAGATTGCTGAGTGCGGCTAAGGTTTCCACCTTCTTTTCACCCAGCAAAACCGCTGCCCCGTAAATGGCCAGCAGGTTGTAAGCGTTGAATTCTCCGATCAACCGGCTGTGAAATTCCTCGCGATCCAACTCTAAATGCAGCCCCGAAAGCGCATTCTCCAAAATCCTCGCACGAAAATCAGCCATTGATTTCAACCCAAAGCGGTACACTGCAGCTTTACAATTTTGCACCATCACATCCGCCCGGCGGTCATCGGCATTGATCAGCGCGAACGCGTCTTTGCCCAAGCCATCGAAAAACCCTTTTTTTGCCTCGATATACGCCTGAAACGTTTTGTGATAATCGAGGTGGTCGTGGGTGATGTTCGTAAAAATCCCGCCCACAAAATGCAACCCTGCAATGCGGTGCTGATCCACGGCATGAGAACTGACTTCCATGAACGCGTACGCACATCCGTCTGCTACCATATCCGCCAGCAAAGCGTTGATGGCTACTGCATCCGGCGTCGTGTGCGTGGAGGATGCCTCTGCCTGTCCGATTTTATTCCGGATGGTAGACAACAACCCGCAGCGGTAACCCATTTCTGAAAACAGGTTGTGCAGCAGGGTCACCACGGTAGTTTTGCCGTTGGTTCCCGTCACGCCCACCAAACGCAGCTTTTGCGAAGGCTCTCCGTAAAAACGCGAAGCGATCAAACCCAGCATTTTGGCGCTGTTTTCGCTCTGGATCCAGGTGATGTTTGCTGCCAGCGTTGCCGGTAAGGTTTCGGCAATGATGGCCACGGCTCCATTTTCTATTGCCTTGTCAAGGTAAGCATGCCCATCCGTTTGTGTGCCGCGCACGGCTACAAAGAGGCTGCCCTCCTGTACCTTGCGCGAGTCGAAATCGAGTCGGCGGATGCTTGTATGGGTGTCGCCTGCAACTACTTTTAGTGGCAGGTTTTCTATCAGTGTATTCAGGTTCATCGGCGCCATCATCTCAGGTTAATCCTTATGTTGCGGCCTTTTGCAGTTGCGCCGGGCGGCAAAGATTGCGAAACGACCTTTCCAAAGCCGTTCACCTGCACTTTGAGTTTTCTGTTTTCCAGCGCATAAAGCGCATCCCGCAAGCCCATCCCGATGACATTCGGCACCTTATCGGTTCCGATGTTCCTGTTTTCCATCATCAGGCTGTCGGAATGCGGGTTAATCATCGCCATTTCAGTTTCTGACTGATCAAAATAGGGCATATCCAGATATTCGAGGATGGCTTTCATATCTTCCCGCTTGCCAATATCGCGGCTCGGCAGGGTGTTTTCCACCAGCATTGGCCTTGGACCGCGATTGATGGGTTTTTGCAGGTTCACCACCACGTCGAAACACCGGTCGGCAATTTCCCGGAATACCGGTCCGGCAACATCTGCGCCGTAGTAACCGGACTGCCGCGGTTTGTTGATGACCACGATACAGGAATATTGCGGGGCTTCCGCAGGGAAATAGCCCACGAAAGAAGCCTGATAGCCGCCCAGGTGAGCGCCGCTGGTGGAGCGCCGATAGTTGACTTGCGCTGTTCCCGTTTTTCCGGCAAAGCGATAGCGGTCGGTTTTGAGTTTGTACGCCGTTCCATTTTCCACCACCGCTTCCAGCAATTCTTTGGCTTGTTCAATGGTTCTTTTTGAAGCGATCCGTTCCTTCACGACCGTCGTGGGAAAAGTCTCCAGGGTTTTGCCAAAGCGCTGGATTTCAGACACCAGCATGGGTTTTACCAATTGCCCGTCGTTGGCGATGGTATTGAAAAACGTCAGCAATTGCAACGGCGTGAGCCTGCATTCGTAGCCGATGGCCATCCAGGGCAGGGTCGTGCCGCTCCACTGGTCTTCAGCGCTGTATGCTTCTTTGATCAGCGGATTGGCTTCTCCATCCAATTCAATGCCCGTTGGGAGATGGAGGTTAAACGACTTTAACCGCTCGATGAACTGAGCGGCGCCTTTGTTGTCGTTGGCCTTTGTTTTTTCGCCGTAGTATTGCTGGATCAGCTTGGCAATGCCTACGTTAGAGGAAATTTCGAATGCGCGTTTCACCGTTGTGGTGTCCATTTTCGCGCTGAAAGGGTTCGAATCCTCCATGGTTTCTTTATAAAAATCGGCCTTGCCCTGCTGGATGTCTAAAGAGTCGTCCAAATTGACGTGCCCGTCTTCGATCAGCGCCATCATGGACGCCAATTTGAAGGTAGAACCCGGCTCTGTGGCCGAAGCGATGGCATAATTATAGGTCTCGAACCAGCCTTCATCCGTTCTGCCAAGGTTGGCAATGGCCCGGATGGCGCCGGTTTTGGTTTCCATCAATACGGCAACGCCCCATTCGGCGTCGTGGTGCTGAACCGCACGGAGCAGGGCATTTTCAGTGATGGCCTGCAGGTTGACGTCAATTGTTGTGATGACATCGTCGCCGCTTTTGGGTTCGATGGAGGTAAGGTCTTCTACCGGCACCCAAAGGTCGCGTTTGGGGTCTACGCGGATCATGAACTGTTGCCCAGGTTGGCCGCCGAGTACGTTGTCGAAGTAGGATTCAATCCCAACCGGCATAAAATCTTCGCGCACATAACCGATGGTCCGGCGAGCCAGCAACCCGAACGGGCGCTTGCGTTCGCTGCGTTTCCGGGCGATAAAGCCGCCCTTGAACTGCCCGAGGTTGAACAGCGGAAATTGTTCCATCCGTTTCTTTTCGGTGTAGGAAACCTGGCTTTTGATCAGGACGTGTTTGTTGGTGGAATCCTTCCGCAGCTCGATGAGGTAGTCCCGGAAGCCACCTACAGTGAACGTGTTGTCTACATACGTGGCTAAGCAGTAAGCTAAAGAGTCCACGTGCTTATCGTAATTTTCCTGAGAAGGCGCTGTCGGGTCGAAGTAGATGTCGAAATAAGGAACGGACGTGGCCAGCAGGGTGCCGTCCATCGCCAGGATATTGCCCCGGTCGGCTTCAACTTCGCGGGGTTTGATGTAATTGCTTTCGCCTTTATCGCGCCATTTTTGGCCCTGGACTACGGCGATTTCAAAGGTCCGGTAGAACAATATAATGGCCGCCGGCACCACGATGCCGAAAAGCAGGAAGTACACCCGGTATAGTACTTCGTTTTTAACGTCCATTGGAATTAGTAATTTATTCTGCTGTAATCACAATTTTTTTCGCTTGTCCACGGTGCAGGTTTTGACCTTCTTCCCGGATTTGGTCGCTGATCTGGGCCTGCTTGCTGTTGTACATGTTCTCGGATTGCGTGGTTCTTAACTGCCAACGCAAATCGCGTACTTCCTGCTGTAACAATTGTATGTTGCGCACATTGCCTTCCGCATAATGCGCATTGGCTATGTAAACAATGGCTAAAAAACCCAAAAAGGCAATAAAAGCAACGTTGTTCAGGATGAACCCTGAAGTCAGGCTGCTTAAATCGTTCATTTTAAATCCTTTTTTTGCCACTGCTGCTTTGTGTTTGGTTACTGGTTATTTGTTATTGGTTACTGGTTGGGGGCCATTTTCAAATCATCAAATTTTCAAATCTTCAAATCAACCTCCGCTACCCGCAACTTCGCACTCCTTGCCCTTGGATTCTCCCGCACCTCTTTTTCCGATGGCAAAATGGCCTTTTTCGAAATCAGGGTAAAAGGGCGGTGGATATTGCCGTAAAAATCCTGTTCTAACTTGCCGTCCACATTCCCGGTTTTGAAGAAGTTTTTCACCATCCTGTCCTCCAGCGAGTGGTAGGAGATGATGGCTAATCTTCCGCCGGGGTGCAGCACTTCCTGACTCTGTTTCAGGAAATCCGCCAAAGCGCCCATTTCGTCGTTCACCTCGATGCGCAGCGCCTGGAATACCTGCGAGAGGTAGCGTTGCCGTTGCCCGCGCACCAAAGGGTCCAGGAAGGCAACAAAGTCTTCGATGCTGCGAATGGGGCGCGTTTTCCGTTCCTGCACCAGGGCCGCAGCCAGCGTGCGCGCGTTCCGTACTTCGCCGTATTCGCCGAAGATCCGCAACAGGGTTGCTTCGTCCGAATGGTTGACCACATCGGCAGCCGTGCGTTTTTCGGCAGCGTTCATGCGCATGTCCAATTCCGCTTTGAAGCGGTAGGAAAAACCCCGTGCCGCTTCGTCCAACTGGTGCGAGGAGACGCCGAGATCCGCCAGGATGCCGTGAACTTTTGGCGCGCCGTGCAGGCGTAAAAAGCGTTTCAAATCCCGGAAATTGGCTTTTACAAAGGTGAAGCGCGGATCATCGGGCGCATTGGCCGCCGCGTCTTCGTCCTGGTCGAAACCAATCAGGCGACCTTTGTCGCCCAACTCCTTTAATATTAAGGCTGCGTGTCCGCCGCCGCCGAACGTGGCATCCACGTAGATGCCATCCGGTTTGATGTTCAGTCCTTCAATGCTTTCCGAAGCGAGTGCCGGCAGGTGGTAGGCCATAAAGCTATGCTTTGTTGCCGTTAATCTTGCCCAGTACTTCTTCTGCCAGGTCGGAAAAATCTGTCGGCTCTTCTGCCATCAGGTCGTCGTATCCTTCCTGTGCCCAGATTTCGATGCGGTCGTTGTAGGCGGAAAGGATCACGTCTTTGTTGATGTCCGCGTATTCCAGCAGGCGCTTCGAAATCAAAATCCGGTCTGCGGCATCCATGGTTACCTCCTGGGCGCCGCGGTAAAAATAGCGGATAAACTCGCGGTTCTTTTTGTTGTACGTGTTGAGCTGGTTGATTTCTGTGGTGATTTTATCCCACACCGGCTTGGGGTACAACATCAGGCATTTTTCAAATCCGCGGTTCACAATAAAGCTCAGCTTCTGCGCGTCCTCCCCCAGTTGGTTGACGAGGCCGCTAGGCATGCGCATCCGACCTTTTTGGTCAATTGCGCATTCGTATTCCCCCAGAAGCTGCTGTATTTCCACTTTTTCTTATGTTTGAGTGTTCAAAAGTATATCATTTTTACACATTTTACCACTTTCTACCACCATTTTTTCAATAAAGTTTTCCACAATTGCCTAAAAGCGCATGGTTTATGATTTTTTGTAATCAAAAGAGTTTAAAATTAAAATCAAATAGGTGATATGATGAGTGGCAACTAAACATTGCGCTGTGGGATGGGTGGATGTTTCGGTGCGCTGCACCCGGAAGGGATCGTGACAGTACCCTATTCTATTTTACACGGAGTTTCACGGAGGAAACACGGAGTTTCGCTGAGTTAGGCGTAAAAACAGGTCATTTTATTTCAAAACACTCCTCATAACCGAGTGACACGGCTTAAAGGAGTCTCGTTGAGGGAGCCTAACTCCGTGAAACTCCGTGCCTAACTCCGCGAAACTCTGCGTAATCTTAAACCATACACGGCGTAAAGGTGTCTCGCCGGGGGAGCCTAACTCTGTGAAACTCCGTGCCTAACTCCGCGAAACTCTGCGTCATCTTAAACCACACAGGGAGTCCTGAGGCTGTCGTGGAGGATTTTGCCCCTTACCCTCCCGCTCATACGGGACAGGTTTTGCGCCTTATCACATAAGCCCTATCTTTGGCGCACACACACAACCAAATTATGGAAAGCATTCTATTCGAACGCATCGGCGAACACATCGCAAAACTCAGCCTCAACCGCCCGGAGGTGTACAACAGCTTTAACCGCAACATGGCGTTGTCGCTCCAACAACAATTGGATGTTTGCGCAGCGGATGAAACCATTCGGGTCATCCTGCTGACCGGCAATGGCAAAGCGTTTTGCGCGGGACAAGACCTGCAGGAAATAGTAGCGGAAGATGGCCCTTCCATGTTCACCATCCTTTCGGAACATTACAACCCCATCATCGAACGCATCCGGGGGATCGAAAAACCGGTCGTTTGCGCGGTCAACGGCGTAGCGGCGGGCGCAGGAGCGAATCTTGCGCTGGCCTGCGACATCACCGTGGCCGCCGAATCGGCTTCGTTCATCCAGGCGTTCAGCAAAATTGGCTTGATCCCCGACAGCGGCGGCACGTTTAACCTGCCCCGCCTGATTGGTATGCAGCGCGCCACAGCCTTCATGATGCTGGGCGAACGCGTATCGGCCACCGCTGCCGAAACCATGGGCATGATTTATAAAACTTGTCCGGACGACCAGTTGGGCACCACCGCCACAGGCATTGCCACCCAATTGGCGCAACTGCCGCCCATCGGCCTGGGCCTCACCAAACGCGCCCTCAACCGCTCGCTGACGAACGACCTGACTACCCAATTAGCGCTGGAAGAAGCACTTCAGGTGGAAGCCGGTATGACGGAGGATTTTCAGGAAGGCGTGGCGGCGTTTTTGGAGAAGCGGAAGCCGGTGTTTAGGGGGATTTGAAGATTTGAGGATTTGAAAATTTGAAGATTTTTGCAAGGGTCGCCCTACTGATCGACCAATTAGGGACGAAAACAAAAAAAGCCTTTCCGAAACCGGAAAGGCCTTTTTTTTTGGTGCCCAGAACAAGATTCGAACTTGCACACCCTTACGAGCACTACCCCCTCAAAGTAGCGTGTCTACCAATTCCACCATCTGGGCATATTTGCGATTGAACACCCTACCGACGCAGGTAGTTTCAAAAGCGGTGGCAAATATATACCGAACGGGTTGAAAAGATCAAGTTTTAAAAGGTATTTTTTGAAAAAGACTTCCTCCCTACTCCACATGCCCACTCGCAATCGCCGTATTCCTCAGTCGCTGCAAAAACGGCGACGCAAAAATGAAGTCCTGCAAAATTTCATTGTCGCTGGTCAGTACTTCGCTTTTGCTGCCGTTCCAGATGATGGCGCCTTCGTGGAGCAGGATGATGTTTTCGCCGATTTCCATCACCGAGTTCATGTCGTGGGTATTGATTACGGTGGTGATGTTGTTTTCTATGGTGATGCTGCGGATCAGCTCGTCAATGACAATGGCGGTTTTGGGGTCGAGGCCGGAGTTGGGTTCGTCACAAAACAGGTATTCGGGATTGAGCACGATGGCGCGGGCGATCCCGACGCGTTTTTGCATCCCGCCGCTGGTTTCGGAAGGGTATTTGGCGTTGGCGCCCGTCAGGCTCACACGCTCTAAACAGTAGTTGACGCGGTCCAGTTTTTCCTTGGCGGTCATGTGGGTAAACATATCCAGCGGGAAGCGCACATTGGCTTCCACGGTCATGGAATCGAAAAGCGCAGAACCCTGAAACAGCATCCCTACCTTCATGCGCAGTTCGCGCAGTTCTTTTTTATTGATGGCGAAAAAATCCGTGTCATCGTACCACACCTTGCCCGACGTGGGTGTCAGCAGGCCGACG
>JALHRK010000225.1 GCA_022841505.1 Saprospiraceae bacterium
GCTGAAGGTTGCGTTGCAGGCAACTGATTGCCAGGTGCAGCAAAGGTCATATCCGGTTCTGCCGGGGCGCAAATTTCGTAGGTATCGTTGATGCAGCGCAGCGCATTCAGCAAATGGTTCAGATGCGGCGGGCCGATGATGTTGCCCAAGCCCAGGTTAGCCAACCGGAGCAGGTCGTTCACGTCCGGGTTCGGCGGCATGAATTGATACACGATGGGGTGAAAAATGCATTCATCAAGCTCAGACAACAGCCTATTGCCATAAGCCGGATCCAGGCGCACTTTTACACTCAGTTTCAGACCGGCTTCCAGCAATGGGTTGCGAGACTTGCCCTCGGCATTAATCAGGTTGGGTGCAATCGAACAATCGGAGCCGTCAATCACAATTTGCGCGGTGCGCAATGAAGTAGCAGAATCGCTCACCGAAGGCATCCATTCCATGATGCAGGCGCCTGCTCCCGGCTTAAGGGTGAGCTTGTTGCGGGAAACGCCCAGCACCAGCGGGTTCGGCAGGCCATCGCCGTCGGTGTCAACATTAAGGGCTTCTTCTATAATATCGAGAGAGGAAATCGTTATGGTTTGAACGCAAGTACCTGTATTCCCACAGGCATCCACTGCTGTCCAGGTGCGCTCAAGCGTACATGCCCAATCGCAATTGCCGGATAAAGCTTCGTCTGACCAGGTTAACACGGGCGCCGGGTCACAATTATCTACGGCTGAGGCCGTGTTTGTATTTAAGTCGCCACAAGAAACTGTTGCATTTTCCGGACAATCAAGTACCGGGGCTACGTCGTCCTTAACCGTAATCGTTTGCGGGTAACTTTGGGTATTTCCACAGGCGTCCGTCACCGTGATTACGCGCGAAATGGTGTAGGAGTAATCCGTACAAGAGCCGTCACCTGTTTGAGAAGTCGTACTAATCAGGCTGATGAGCGGTGCAGGATCACAATTATCGGAGACTTCTAACGTGGATAATTCAGGAAGGTCGTCTTCGCAGGAAATCGTCACATCGCCGGGGCAGTTGAGACAAATCGGCGCTACGTCATCCTTAACCGTAATCGTTTGCGGGTAACTTTGGGCATTTCCACAGGCATCCGTCACCGTGACTACCCGCGAAATGGTGTACGAGTACTCGCCACAAGCCCCTGTCCCATTGGGTAAAATCGTGCTGATTACTGTGATGAGGGGCGCGGGATCACAATTGTCCGACGCTTCTATCACCGGCAATTCCGGAACCTCTCCACAGGACACCGTAATATCAGCCGGGCAATTGAGGCAAACCGGCGCCACGTCGTCCTTAACCGTAATCGTTTGCGGGTAACTTTGGGCATTTCCACAGGCATCCGTTACCGTGACTACCCGCGAAATGATGTACGAATACGCGCCGCAAGCCCCTTCAGCGGGTGAAATCGTGCTGATTGCCGTGATGAGGGGCGCAGGATCACAATTGTCCGACACTTCTATTGCAGGTAATTCAGGAACAGGCATATTGCAGGAAATGGTCACATCGCCGGGGCAGTTGAGGCAAACCGGCGCCACGTCGTCCTTAACTGTAATCGTTTGCGGGTAACTTTGGGCGTTTCCGCAGGCATCCGTCACCGTGACCACCCGGGAAATGGTGTAGGAATAATCGGTACAAGAGCCGTCGCCTGTTTGGGAAGACGTACTAATCAGGCTGATGACCGGTGCAGGATCACAATTATCGGAGACTTCTAACGTAGGTAATTCAGGAAGGTCGTCTTCGCAGGTAATGGTCACATCGCCAGGACAATTGAGGCAAACCGGTGCCACGTCATCCCCGGTAATGGTAATGGTTTGCACACAGGTTGCTGTATTGCCGGCAAGGTCTGTTGCGGTCCAGGTGCGCACGATTGCTCCGTCGTCGCAGGTTGCCGGGGTTTCGTTGTCGCTGAAAGTAACCAGCATTCCCAGACAGTTGTCCGTACCTGTAGCCATGCCTAAGCTTGCCGGGCTGAAGTCGCCGCCACAGGAAACCGAAGCGGCATCCGGGCACACAATGGTAGGCTGGATCAGGTCCACCACGGCCACTTCAATCATATATGTACTGGCACAACCGTTCGTCTCGGTAACAGACAACGTGTAAATTCCGGGAGCCAGGTTGCTAATGTCTTCCGTCATTGCGCCATTGCTCCACGCATAAGTGACGCCCGGGCTGGCCGTAAAATCAATTGCCCCGTCGGCATTTTCTGCACAGGAAGCATCAGTGACCACGTATTGCGTCAATTCTGTTGATTCCACATCTGTAATGCACACGCGCTGGTCGTTGTTGAGGCCACCGGTTGCAGCCGTGAATCCCCAAAAGACCTCTGGGTTGCCCCCAAAAATATTTGCTACAATATCGCCATTGTAGGAAAACTGTAGCACCCCGTCAAAAAACACAGTCAAAGTTTGCGCGCCCGCATCCCAGGTGATGACGGTGCTGTGGTTGGCGCCATTTTCGATATTGGGCAGGAGCGACACTCCTGCGAGCATGTTGGGCGCCGCATGGACAAGTATGCCGTTTCGCTGCAAAGCGATGTGGTCCTGGAATGGGTCGTTGTTGTCAGCCGCATTTTGATACGTGTCGTATTCAACAGCCAAAGATGGCGTAATGCCCTCATAGCCAATGCCGCCGCCGACGCCGCCGACGCCGGTGCATAAAGGTTGAAAGACAAAGGCAATCCCGTCAGCACCATCAATGTCTTTGGTGCCAAAATAGAGGTCGGCACGGACTTCAAAGTCGTTGGCCAAACTGACTTTGTTTTGTGACCAAACCGAACCGGCATGGTTGTTGATTGCCGGAGTAATTTGGAAACAATCGTTTCCAAGTGATGAAGCGTCGCCGTTGACCACATAGATTTGTGCCTGCGTTGCAAACAAGCAAAAAAGGGTCAGCGCGAAACTCAAGGCTGTTTGAAGCCTGTAAATGTTGCTCATAACTGTGTAAAATTTTCGGTGAAGAATACAAAAGGGCGTCTTCTTTCACTTCAGTGCAGGTTGCACAGGGGGGGTAAAGTGGCAGATAAGCGGGGCAATTTACGCAATCAAAAGAGAAAAGAAAAAAAGAATTAATTTAGTTTAGATATATAAAAAAATAGGTGCCATGCGAATCAAGTGGTGTTGCAAGTCATTGCCCCTGGATATCACATCAGCAGCTTTAAGATAATGCCGGATGCTCGCGGAGTATATCATAAAAAACTCCGTGGAACTCCGTGTTACGCTGTGAACCTCCTTATCTAATTTCACGGAGTCTCACAGCGTTAAATGGAGTTTCACGGAGTTAGCGCCATCCCGAATTAAAAACCCGGGATGGCGTCATCCTTTATTTCGTCAGCACCAACCGCCGGGTAGCCGTAGCCCCATCGGCAGCCTGGATGCGAACCCAGTATATCCCGGACACCTGGCCGGAAAGGTCAATCGTTTCCATCTCCTCAGCAACCTGGTTTATTTCGCGCAACCACACCGGTTGTCCCAAGGTGTTGAAAACGCTGATATTCAGGTTTTGTCCAACCAATCCGCTTAAATCAGCCGTGACCAGACCTTTCGTTGGATTGGGAAAAAGTTGGATGCTTTCTAATTTGAAACCAAAATCAGCGGTTGCGATTCCAGCGCCATTGTCAACGAGCGGAATGACAGGGCCGCTACCTGTGGTGCTCACCGATCCGAAATCAGCGGTAGCAATGTCGTTCACATTATACCCTTCCGTAAACAGACCGGCCAGCAGGCAATTGGTCATGCTCACCGTTGTGGTAAAGCGCACCGTCCAGTTCACTCCATTCAAAGAGGTCAACCCTTGGAAAATGTTGCCGTTCCGGGTCAGGCGCAACCAGGTATGCCCCGGAGGTATCGGGAAGCTTTGTTGCTGCTCGATGCCGTTGGTGGCAGACCTCACTTCGCGGATCAGCGAATTGGAACCGGAAGGCCCGAAATCAACTTTCAACGCTACTTTTTTGGAACCGGGCAGGAGGGTTTCCCGCAGCATAATGCCGCCCCAGCCGTCCTGGGCATCCAATACGTGCGCTGTGAGGCTGCTGTTGCCACAAAGCGTCTGGTGGGCGAAGTGCGCATCGTCGCCAATATTGGTTGAAAATCCCGTAGAAGTCACGGTAAAGATTTGTTCGCAAGGATCATAAACGGCTGTGCCCGGTGTTTGCCCCGAAGTGCCAACCGCGTTTTGCACGTAAGGCGGTGGCAAAGCTGTTCCTTTTTGTACCGTGATGTTGGCAACACAACTGCCGGTATTCCCGCATTCATCAACGGCCGTCACCGTGACAGGGACATCCGTGCCAACCTGACTGCAATCAACACTTGCCGGGCTAATGCCGGTCACCATATAGGATCCGCAATTGTCAAAGCTGGAACCTGAATTGAGGACGTCGGCGATTTGTAACGTGTAAGTTCCGGAAGGGGTTAAGAACACAGTATTGGTCCGACAAACCAGCGTTGGCGGCGTATTGTCAATCCGGGTATTGTAAGTCGTTGTGGCACTGTTGCCGTATGTATCTGCCGTAGTCACCGTTACTGTGGCAGCGCAGGTTCCTACGGTTGAAGCCGTTTCGATCAGTGCGCCCGGGCAGTTATCGGTAGCCGATGTTGCTGCCAAAGCCGCTGCTTGTGCTGCCGCAACTGTAGGATAACAGGCCGCAATGCTGCCGGCAGTAACGGTTGGCGGGGTGGTATCGTCGCGGCTGATGATTTGGATGCAGGATCCTGTATTCCCCATAATGTCTGGCGCGCTGGTCCAGGTGCGTTGAATGATGGATTCACCTGGGGACAGGCCAACCCCGATTTCCAAATCTGAATGACTGACAGCCAAAGCGCCGCCTTCACAATCCTGGGCAGTGGCCGTGCCGGTCGTTGCCGGAGCAATGCTCGTTCCGGGGCAGGCATACCAGGTTGGCGGGCAAGTTACTAACGGGGGCGAATAATTGGAACAGCCTGGCAATGGAGAAGGATTGAATGTATTGGAGTAGGTAAACCCACAGGAAAAATCATTGTCATACACCCCGATTTCATCCCCGGTGACGGCGCCATAAGGCGTGTAGATCTGCACCTCGGTGGTTGTACCCGTGCTGTAATTGAACGGCCCGAACACAATATTGTCGCCGGAAGGATCATAGACCACACTGAATTGGCCGTCGCCCGTTTCTGATGCACAGCTTTGATGGGTCAGCGTAAAAGTAGTCGGGTAAGTATCATCAATCGGGAAGCAGGTATTTTTGTCATCACAACCTGTTGTAAAGGAAACTGCCGAAATTAAAGGGCAGGTCGCGCAGGCCATTGAAATGGAGCAAGCCGTTGAACTGGTCAATTCCATCCGCCTCGGGCTATTCGCCATAACCGCCTGTATCCTCGCTTTTTGGTCTATGGTAAAAGTATTCATACAGGCGTCATCCGAATAATCCATGTAGTTTTCGATCATGGCGACACTCCCGGAACAGGTTGTTCTGCCTGTGGGGCACCCAAAAGTTGGAGAAGCAACCTTGGGGGTATCGCCACAAAAGTCATTGTTGGCGCCACACCCCCCCTGAAAAGTATGCAGCAAGCCAAAGAAGTGTCCTAATTCGTGCGTCAGGGTACGCCCTAAATCGTAGGGCGAAGCGCCGGGAAACGGGACCGTGCTGCTGCCAACAGAAGAGTATAACACGACCACTCCATCTGTTTCTGCGGGGCCGTTGTCGCTGGGCAACCCACCCACTCCCGACATATTGGGAAACTGGGCATACCCCAAAAGGCCGCCGTTAAGACTCATCACCCATACATTGACGTAATCAGTTGGATCCCAGATGGATTGAGGCTTGATGGTCGCATCAATATAGGTATCAGAAAATGGCGGCGCGCTCCAACCCTTGGTATTTCGATTGATTCGGTTAATGCCAGGTTCTGCCAGGACATTCCCGTTAGGATCAACCAGCGCTGCGCAAAACTGGAGTTCCGTATCCGCGCCGACAGGGTTGGTGTTGTACCCTGAAGTACCCAAAATCTTCCGGAAGTCGTTGTTGAGTTGCACCAGCTGGGCATTCACGTAAGTAGCGCCAATGTTGGTGCCAGAGCCAACTGCTTCCCCGTCGTGAATAATGTGAAAAATAATGGGAACGGTCAAAACCATTCGGGCATTTCTGCCTTCCGCAACATCCCGTTTATAAGCCCTGACCCGGGGTTCCAGCCATTCTTCAAAATCAGACAACGTCCCAATTTCAGGGAATTTTTCCCGAAGCTTTTGGTCCATTTCCATCGTGTGGCATTTGTCAATGCCATGACTATCGTGGTCATGCGCCTGCAAGGTTTGGTGAATTTGTTGCGCGCCAAGCGAAAACGCCAGAAATAGCAGCGCAACCCAACCGGTCAATCGTTTGAACATAGACTGTGGTTTTAGGTGTTGAAAATTGTAGCAAAACTTCTTCTAAATACAATTACATGGCAATCAATTATGTAAAATTGATTTCTGTCAACAAATAAAATGAGGTGGTTATAAAACCACGATACCAGAGGGGGAAAAATGGCGTAAACTTGTGAAGGGGAAGTGAAACGAAGGATGAACCGTTCGTCTTATTTGTATTTGCTTATGCAAAAAAAAGAAATATATCTTAAAAAACAAACCTTGTGGACGTACTTCTCCAAAAAAAATCCGGGATTTGCTGCAGCGGTTGCAACAAACCCCGGAATGAAATGATCTGAAGGAATTCTAATTTACACGGAGTTCCACAGAGTGGACACGGAGTCTCGCCGAGTTAGGCATAAAAACTCTGTGAAACTCCGCGCTTACTCCGTGAGACTCTGCGTAATTTTAAACGCGCCAAGTTAGAAAGACAAGACACTACTCCGCGACCACAAACTTCTGTAAATGTTGCTCCTTACCGGCAATCAGGCGCAAACAATAAACGCCGGGCGCCAGATCCTGCACATTGACGTCCACTGTATGCTGGCCGGAAAGGAACCAACCGTCAGCCAACCGTTTCACGGGTTGTCCCTGCATGTTGTATAGGTCCAGCACCGTGCGCGCGGGTTGCCCCAGCGAGAACCCGGCTTTCAGGTTGTCGTGCGCGGGGTTGGGCGCTACGGGGTAAAGCCGGTTGCGCAGAAAATAAAAAGAAGGGTCTGCTTCCGTATTCACCAGCATATCATCCAGTTCCAGGTCTTCATCTCCGGGCTGGTAGCTCACGTAGCTGATGGGCAGGTAGTACATTTCATCGGAAGTGCCTTCGCCCCAGGAGATAAACTGCGGCGGGCTGTTCGGGTTCACCGGGTTGTTCACCGTGTTGTCATAACCGGCGTACGCGTGGACAACCGATCCTGCCGGCAGGATTTGAGGCCGTTGAAAGCTGTAAGAACCCTGCCAGTTGAAATCCCAGTCGTTGATGCGGATGAGGTTGACCGTTTCGCCGGAAGGCGTTTCCGCATAAACCCGCCAGTGCGTGCCCAGCAAGTGCATATGCGGCGAAATCCCGATCACGCTGATGTCTTCGGGGATCGTCCAGGTTCCGTGAAACTCGCGCGTCTGGTTGGCCGGAATCCAGAAAGGCCCGTTGGTCAGCGTGCCAAAAAACGGGAGCATAATTTTGTTTTTCACATAGCGCATGGCCGGTTGATCGGCAAAAAAGAGCAAGACGGTTGTACTGTCGGGTTCATCTACCGGGGTGGGCGCGTAGTGCATTTGCAGCAGCAAATCGGAATTGGCGGGCAGGCGCATGGCCATGCCGTTCGTCATCACTGGTGGGCGCTGGCCTGGCACATAGCCGGGCAGTTGATCCTGGAAGGTTTCCTGGTTGCCCCCGATGCCGCCGCCGCTTTCCGCAACGTACCCGTATTCCGGTGTCTCTGCATCTTTCGCAGCAGCCGTGCCGGTCGTGTCCGTCCAAATCAGCGTGTGGTGTACCACGCGGCGGTTGCCGGGACGAATTTCCACTGCGACCAGATCGCGCTGCTCGGTCAGGCCGGTGGGCAGCACAAAATAGCGGTATTCGTCAATGCCGTTGCCGGGGTGGATATGCGTTTCCGCAAACGACAAAACCAGGTCGGGCGTCCCGATTTGCGAGCCTGCCGGGAAAACCGGAAGCGGCGGTTCCAGGGTTGGGTCCCCTTGTGGTTTGCCACCGTCCACCCAATCGGCAATTTGCTGGATTTCTTCTGCGGTCAGGATGTTTTCCCGCAGGTAGTGCTGGTATTCCGGGTCGGCTTTCCAGGGCGGCATGTAGCGGATACCGGTCACGTATTTGATCATGGTTCCCCAGGCCGATATTTGCTGGTAATTGGTCAAGGGCATGGGCCCCACTTCGCCCGGTCGGTGGCAACCGGTGCAGTGCTTGTACACGATGGGCGCGATGTGTTCACTGAAATTGACGGTTTGCGCCGGCAGATTCAGGAAAGCCGCAAAGAAAATCAGGAGTAGCAGGTGTTTTTTCATAATCAGTTTATTTATTGAGCGTTGAGCGTTGAGTGTTGTTCGTTGAGCGTGCTGGCTGAGGGAAGTCAAGTCGAAACGAAGTTGTTCGT
Source organism: Saprospiraceae bacterium (assembly GCA_022841505.1). Lineage (GTDB taxonomy): Bacteria > Bacteroidota > Bacteroidia > Chitinophagales > Saprospiraceae > JABWAJ01. The sequence goes on from JALHRK010000225.1 coordinate 8,493, forward strand.
TGAGTGTTGTTCGTTGTTCGTTTCGCTAACGAACAACGCTCAACATACAACGAACAACCTTTTACTCCAGCAACGTAATCAAACACCCCGTCGCCTGCGTTTCCCGAACAGCGACGGGCTGCCCGGATCGAATGGCTTTCAGGGCGTCTTCCAGTTCTGAAGTTTGCACATGGCGCCGGCGTTTGCCGACTTTCACATACCGGTCGTCTATCCGGCCCGTATACAAAACCTGCCCAAGCCGGTGGTCGTAAACCACCACTTCCGGGGTAATCGTGGCGCCAAACCGGCGGGTCAATGTTTGGTCGGCATCCATTTCCAAAGGAAAAGTCAGCCCGTATTTTTCAGCAAATTCAGCTACAAATTCCGGCGAAGAAGAGGCATTTGGAAAAACGCCGAGGAAATGGACGCCTTTGTTCCCGTATTCGGCGGACAACTGCTCCAATTGGGGGGTATATTGCTGGCAAATCACACAATCTTCGCGGAGGAAAAGGTAAACGGTGATGCTGTCGGAAGGAGCGGCAGTCGCAGTAAAGCCCATCCATAAAAACGCAGTCAATAATCGCCAGTGCATTGGTTGTTTTTTTGTAAATGAAATGCTATGACCCTCGTGGCAGGCCGAAGTTTAAACCAAAGATAGGGCGTATGCACTTCTGGCGGGGAGTTTTTCAACTAATGGTGAGAATGTTTCAACGAAATGCGGTTTGGGGATAGGTAGGGTTGATTTTATGGATAGAGAATAAGTAACGTCCGTCTTAAAGTCCGAAAGCTGTCAAATGTCTTGCACTCACATTTTAATAACCTGACAGCTGCTCATCAGCATTTTTTATGAGATTGTCCAACTCCGGATAAAAACTCCCATGCTTTTGCTGCTCCCTTTTGATGATTTCATAAGCACTCAGGGTTACCGGATTTGATGTTGTTTTATTTGCCAGAACAATCCGACACAATTGCTCCAGGTAATCTCTGAGGCTATTTTTATTATCTGTTCTACTGATGATTTCGGACAGGATATCCAGCGCTTCGGCATAATTTCCATGGCCTATGTAAAGTGCCGCTAAATCCTTTCTGTAATAGTCTGCAATATTATTATTGCTGTTTTCAACCACCCGTCTTGTCGCCTCAATCTGCATCAATATATCTCCGGCATATTCTGCATACATATTGTATGTCAATGAATTGTCGCGCGTCCAGTTACCCTGTGCATTTATCCATCCGGGCAATGCTTCCAGGAATAATTGTTTTTCATTGGTTGAATAGAGAAAATCAATTTCGTTTTCGATTGGATACTGGTAATCTTGAAAATAATCTTTTTTACCGGCCTTCCAATCCTCTATTTCTTTCTGGGTGTAGAAACATGCTTCAGCGGTTGGACCAATGTATTTCAGCAGGCGCTGCTTGTCTGGATGATCCACGGTTTCGAGGTATCGGTAGGTGGTTTCAATACCTGCTGCAAGCAAATACTGGCCATCAAATCCGATGTTGCTGTCAAAATCAATGTATTTCGTCTCCAAAAACAACCAAACGACCGCCGGGTTGTTAAAAAGCGTCAGCAAAAAAGCGCTGAAGTACAGGTTATCCACTCCTTCATCTACAACAACCTTTCTCCACTCTTTTTCCTGTTCAAACAGGAATTTTGCAATTTCAAAATCGGTCTGCCTTAAATCGTTGTAAATGGCAATGTTGAGCCGCAGCCGGTCGAAATGTTTGGAATCTGATGCGTCCTTTTCAAATCGGTATTGGTCCAGCAGGGCTGGATTTTGCCGGATTTGGTCGAGGGTTTGTTGGTAGGTTTTGGTGATGGTCATGGTTGGCGAAAGTCTATACTTTGTATTTTTATTTCAATGGCTGCATGGGCAAAATCTCCCCTCAATTCTTCAACAAATTGAGCGTCAAGGTCATCAATATTTACAGATACAATTGTGGGCATCGGTCTGCTTTGTGTTGTGGAATGCAGATTGGTATGG
>JALHRK010000226.1 GCA_022841505.1 Saprospiraceae bacterium
TGTGGTCGGCAATTAAAAACAAACTCCCGCCATCATGCACCCATTGTTTTGCAAGGGCTATTTCATCCGCTGTAAATGCAGAAGGGGTGGGTAAATTCCAGTTTCCGACATTGACTTCGTTCAGGGCATTGGAGACGACGAGTATTTTTCCGCCATCCAGTTTAGCCCGGTTAAATGCGCCTTCATAGCTTTTGACTACATATCCATCCCGCTCGATGAGGTTGGCAAAAGGCTTATACCGCCCCTCTTTGGTGTGGAAATTATGGTGCCCTTCGTCAATAAAAACGACCGGGCCTTTCCCGGTTTCATAAGCAGGTTTTTTAATGTTGGGATTGTAATTTGTATCAGAGATTTGTTGGGAATACAACCCGTATGGCAACACCAATAGCAGGGAAATCAGTAAAGTTTTCATAGCATAAATATTTGATTTGAATAGATCAGAGCAGCCGGCTTGCTCACGAAATCCGCTTTTCGCAGGTAAATTAATCAATCCGGCAAAAAAGAGCAAAGGTTTTTCGCTGCGCGTCAAATGCATGTCACAATGCTTCGGGGGTGGCCTTATAGCGGAGTAAATGACGCGCACATAGTGGAAACCTCACCGCTTGAATTTGAGGAAATAATCAACACTTCGAAAGAAGCAAATTTTTTAAACTTATGAAAGCTTTAAAAAAAGTAAAAAGCCATTTGCTGCTCCTCTGCCTGCTTGGCTTTTCGGTTCTTACAGGCTGTCAGAAAGACAAGGAAGCGAACGCTCCCATTCAATCGTCTTCGGAAATCCACCTGAGAAGCGAGAACCTGCCTTACGTGACGCATGGCATGCTTCACTTTGAATCTTTTTCAGAATTGACGGCCTTTACCCAATCACTCGAAAGCCAGGAAGCCGACCTTGAACTGGTAAGAAACGCCTTCACAGCCTTAGGCATTGACGTGGATGCTGAAACAATTCCGAATCTCACCGACCACCCCATTTGCCTCACCACGGAAACGGCCATTGGCGGTTATACTTCTGCACGAAAAGTGGAAGAAAGCGTAATCAATGCCGCGCTCAACAACGGCAATGATAACATTAACTCGGTGGTCATTTTTCCCTATTGGAAAACAGCGTTGAACGATGCACGGGCGGTACACGTAGGTAACAGAATCTATAAATACTACGAAAACGGCGGCGTGGCGATCGTACTGAACAACGACTGGACGCTGTACAATACCATCAGTGCTCAGCCCTACGAAGCACTCCGCCAGGGTTTCAACCTGATTGTCACCGACGATGTCAACGGGAGCGGGAACAGCCTTAGCACAAGCGTGGGCGGCATTGGAAATGGAATTTTCCAGCCGCGATTTATGGCTACTGAAGCTGCTGAGGGCAAGCTCCAAATCACGAACGTGTCGCTGGTAGAGGGAGCAGCAGTAACTTTTACGTGGATTTACTCAGACTATACGACTTCGGTTGGAAAAAATCCGAATCGAACGATTAGTCCGACCGAGGCGCTGACCGTCATCGTTGACAATGGTTCGGGAACGACCACTACGCTGACGGGGTTGGAATTTATCCTTGCCTGCAGCACAGATAATTTCACCATCACCTACCTCTCCAATAACCAGGTGCGTTTCGAACTTCCAGGTTATGTGCCCGGCAACCCGGCTAACTTGTACAATATTCGCTGGGAATTCAGCAACGGTTCCTTTTCTACGACCAATCCGGTGGTCAAAACCTTTAACGCCAACGGAACGGCTACTTGTAAGCTGCTGCACAAAAACAGCGGAGAAGTGGCCTGCCAGTTTACCAAGCCGTTTTTCATCAAATGCGGGGATAAAAAAACAACCAATGCTACTATGCAATTTATTCAATGCGGTCAGCGCTGGAAATTAGATGGTTCTATTTGGGTGCAAAGCGGGGAAGTGGGTTGCAAAGTCAAATACCTCAAACGGGTTGGTATCTTTTGGCTACCTGCCTTCAATCAGGCAGCCTGCGCAGACATCAGCGGGACGTACATACGGGAAGTCTATAATCCAAACAAAACCTGCCTGACCATTGGGGCTTCGGGAAGCAAATGTCTGGGTGCGGGCACTTTTCCGACCACGGTTTCCTACACCATCCCTGAAATTCCAACCGTTTTTGTGAATCCGGGTCAGCTTTCCGCTGGTCTTGGCATCCGGGTATGCGGTGTCTGGCGCGGCTGGGGATACTCAGGAATGCCTCGCCTCGTATTGCCTTAGAGCTTGTTAGGAAATGCTGTGGCGCACAGCTTTTTCTTCCATGTTGTCCGTGTTCACAGTGCCGTCCGCGTTCCAATTGAGCCTTTTTGGAACGCGGATTGCCGTGCTAAGCCAGATCGGCACATTTGCCTTCGGCAAGGTTCCAGACAGCTGTGGGCTTCGCCTCGTGTCTACTATTTTTGAGGCTCCAGCTTTACCCTCCGTACCATTCACCCGCCTCCCGCATTATGCATTAAACCTGCATCCATGCGCTACCTTTACCCGGCCTGTTTTGCCTTCCCGGCCATTTTCGCCCTCCTGTATTTCAAACCTGTAACCGCCCTGCATCCGGAAGCACCAATTCAAGCTCCGTCCGAAAAAGCAATGGCCTATTTCAAACACATCAACTTAGCTTCCAGGGCCATTTACGACAACGATTTTGTCAGCGCTTCGGGGCATTACGACGAAGCATTCAAATGGAAAGCAGTGCCGTTTTATTTAGATTTAAAAAACGCCGTCATCGTCAACAGCAAGTGTGGGTTCTACGCCAAAAATAACGCGCTGTTAAAAATCATATTGCAACAAAAGAACATCACCGGAGGAAAGCTGTTTGACGAAATCCCACAGTATTTGTTCGACGCCGGCAATTTGGAAACTATTCGGAATTTAGTGGCGCAGCAACCAAAATCAAGTTTTGATCCACTCCTCCATAAGGCCGTTTTGCAACTGTTCAACGAAGGGCAGGCGATCGGCGCATTTGATCAGCTTGAATTAATCCCCGACGAAAAAGAACGGAACCGGTTGTTGAAACAAGCCTACCAGGCGAGAGACAGCCTTTACGATGTGAGCGTTTCAAATTTTATAGCTTTGGTCAAAAAAAGAGGCTTCCCAAATGAAGATCGGGTCGGCTATTTCATGGGCGAACATAACATCTGGCTGGTGCTGGAAATCCTCATCCACGGCTGGCTCTGGAACAAGCCCTACAGCGCGGAGGTACTGGCCTTAGTGGAAACCGAATTCAAAGCTGGCCATATTCCGGCGAATTTTTATGGCAATTGCTTAGAATACGCCTACGACAATTGGAGCAAAAATCGAAATGTGGCGCACAACGTGATGAACGCCACCATCATCCATTCCGGCACAGCGTATTACCGCCCTTTTGTATTCTATTCGGATAGTTTGATGAACCTGGTCAACAGCAACAGACTGGCAATTGGCCTGGATTCTTTTCACCTAGCGCAAAAGCAATTGGTGTGTACGAAATTTTGCCCGAATCATATCGGCCGTATTCTTTCGATTATTCACCACTTCAAATACGTCAACATTCCGTATGGTTTTGTAAAAAATGCGTTTAAAGAGGCGGGGATAGAGATGGAGACGTATCGGATTGATATTCGGAGGATTACGGAAGAATGTAGGTGTGGGGAGAAGGGGTATTGATGTTTGCTCACTCTTCCCATAGCCCATAAGTTTTAAAAACCTCCCACTCACCATTTATCCGGGATAGCAAAATATAGGCTCCCCCTCCGGTAGTACCATTGTGGATTTTATGGTGACAACCCATTTCCAAAAGCGCATAGGTGCCATCTGAATTAAAAACAACGTTTGACACCTGTACATAAGCCGCAACAAGGTATTTTAAATCATGCGAATGTTCATCCGTCAATTTCCTGAAAAAATAGTCGCGATGTTCCTCGATTTGCTCCACATCCCAATTATAGGGCTGCAAGGCAGTTATATCTATGCCTGCATTCAGCATTTCTTTATAGGTAATGGAGTCTCTGTAGAAGTAGTGTTGTCTGTGTAAATCATCCATTCTAAATGTACCAACAAGGATGAGCTTTTTGCTGTGTTGATCCCTTAATTGGTAACGCGCAATTTCCGATTCATACGTGGAAAAAAGAATTGAATCAAGCGTCTTTCCACTATAAACTGTTTCCTTGTACGTTTGAGGATCAACCAGGGTGTAGGTAGAGTCAGGATGTAAAGGGTTGTTTGTATTTCTCGGATTTATGGGTTTCTCTGGATGGTAGTATTTAAATTTTCCTTTGGAAAACAGGCTATTCAAAGCTGCTTCAACAACCTGATAGTCTTCTGGATGCCCTAGTTGGGCATTGATAGGAGAAATGTGGATTGACAACAATAGGAATAATGCATATCCTGATTTCATAAGATGCAAACCTTTGGATCAGAAATATTAGCTTTCTCAAAGCGCATACGGATCAATTACCGTCAGCCCCGTAACGTTTTTGAAATCACTCGTGTTGCGGGAAATCAACTCGAAACCGTGAACAAGTGCAGTAGCCGCAATAATTGCGTCCGGCAGTTTGATCCTATACTGCTTTCGCAATTCAATTGTTTGAATTGCAACGGATTCACTGAGTTCCAGAATATCGGAATCATCCATAAAATCAGTCAGTATCTGGTAAGCAACGGGCAGGGTATTATAGCCCACTCAATTTTGGTGATAACCGAAACCTTTGGGACAGCATTGACAACACCGTTCATAAAAGTCATGCCATTGGGAATAAGTTTACCCGAAAGGTAGTCAATGACCACATTGCTGTCAATCAGATACTGCGTTCCCATTCGCTTCGGCTTTCAGAAATGTGCTTTTGAAGCGCTTCCCCGACTTCAACAGAGAGTTTTCCGGCGTATTTATCGGAGAGTTTCCCGGCGCTGGACAAGTTATCAGATCCGCTGGCTGCTTTTTCGGGCACTTGCTTATAGGCGATTTTCAACCGTTCCAACAAAGGAAGCAGCAATTGAAGATCTTGTGGTTGTTTAATTTCTATGACGATTTGCATGGGCGATAATTTTTAAAACGACTTCTCAATAACACGATAAAAAGCAGCATTTAGTTGTGTCAATCAGATCATATTCATAAACCCCGCTGGCGCGAGGACGGTAGCTAAGCGAAGTCGAAGTTTCGCCTCGTGTCTCCTATTCCCGGGGCTCCGCCCCGTTTTCTCTAAATCATATTCATAAACACCTTCACAAACCAGTTAGAATCCGACTGCACCAATTTATCCAGCGTCGCATTCGCTTTATTTGAAAACAACTTAATATCGCGCACCACCTGCACAAAGTTTTCAGCGTCGGGGCCGGTGCCTTCCACGGCGGAGAGTTCTTCCAGTATTTTGAGCATGGGCTCCAATTCTTTCTTTTTGCGCTGCGCGATGATTTTTTTCACCACATCCCACATGTCCTTCTCCGCGATAAAAAACTCCTTGCGCTCGCCGGTTTTCAGTTCTTTGTACACCAATCCCCAGTCCATCAGCGCCCGGATGTTCATGTTGGCATTGCCGCGCGAAATTTTCAGGTCTTCCATGATGTCTTCCGCACTCAGGGCATGGGGCGCGATGAGCAGTAAGGCATGAATTTGGGCCATCGTGCGACTGACGCCCCAATTCGAGCCCAACGCCCCCCAAGCCTGGATGAATTTGTCTTTTCCTTCCTGAACGTTCATACCATGACTTCCTCCGACGCCAAAAGTTTCAGAAGTGATTGAAAATATTGTCAGGCGAAATTAAAGAACTTTCGGAGTTTTTTTACCACAACTTATCCAGCAAAACGAGATGAGCGCATAGAAACCTTTCACAACTTGTCCCAACTTGACAGGATAGGCACAACTTATGCGAATCAGGGGCTGTGGAAAGTCAACAGGATCATGCATCAGCAATTTAAGATGACACAGATTCTCGCGGAGTACCATAAAAACTCCGTGGAACTCTGTGTTTACTCCGTGAAACTCCGCGTTATCTGATTTCGCGGAGTTTCACGGAGTTAAAAGGAGTTTCGCGGAGTTCGATTACTTCACAGAAAACTCCGTGAAACGCTGTTTGTTTGGTTCGCACAGCCCTATGTTGTAAAAACCACTTTACGCTTTATAAAAAGGCAACTTTACTACTTTGGCAGCTAACTTCTTCTGCCCCGCCACCACAAAAACTGGCGTATCCATTGCCGCAAAGCCATGTTGCACATAGCCCAACCCGATCGGAAGGTCGAGCGAAGGCGACTGCGTGCCGGAGGTCACTTCGCCAATCACATTGCCTGCTACGTCTTCAATCGGATAGCCGTGGCGCGGCACCCGGCGGTCTTCCACCACGAAGGCGACCAAATTGCGGCCAACGCCCTCCGCCACCTGGCGTTTGAAAATTTCGGAAGAATTGAAATCGCCTTTTTGCAGTTTCGTGATCCATTTCAGGCCCGCTTCGATGGGCGAGGTCGTATCGTCAATGTCGTTGCCGTACAGGCAAAAACCCATTTCGAGTCGAAGCGTATCGCGTGCGCCGAGGCCCACCGGCTTGATGTCGAGGTCTTTTCCCGCCTCAAATACAGCATCCCAAAGCGCTTCCGTATTTTCTGAAGCCACATACAACTCAAATCCACCGGCGCCTGTGTATCCCGTAGCCGAAATAAGGACGTTGTCCATCCCAGCCATGCGCCCTTTTACAAAGTGGTAGTATTTGATGGCGCTCAGGTCAATATCGGTCAGTTTTTGCAGCACTTCGGTTGCCCGCGGTCCCTGCACGGCCAGCAGCCCTGTTTTTTCAGAAATATTGATCATTTCCACACCAAACGTATTGTGTTCGCTGATCCAGTTCCAGTCTTTTTCAATATTGGACGCGTTCACCACCAGCATATAAGCCGGTTCGTCTTCGGAGCTCATGTTTTCTGCCAGGCGGTAAACCAGCAGGTCGTCCACAATGCCGCCGGTGTGGTTGGGCAGGCAGGAGTATTGGGCTTGTCCGATTTGTAATTTAGACGCGTCGTTGGAAGTCACTTTCTGGATCAGAGCCAGTGCGCCTTTTCCCCGCACAATGAATTCCCCCATGTGCGACACATCGAAAACCCCTACCCCATTGCGCACCGCAAAGTGCTCTTCTTTGATCCCGGAATAGGAAATAGGCATGTTGTAGCCTGCAAATTCGGCCATTTTTGCGCCAAGCGATAGGTGGCGATTGGTCAGTGGTGTATTTTTCATTGAGTTGTAATATCCTATTTAATAGTTACTTGTTCGATGAGATCCCCTACCCGAATCTGGTGTACCGTTTCCATCCCGGAAACAACCTTCCCGAAAATGGTGTAGTTGCCGTCCAAATGCGGCGTTGGAGAATGGGTGATGAAAAACTGCGTGCCTTCCGTATGGTTCCCAGCCGAGGCCATGCCGACGTACCCCTCTTCGTCGTAATTCAGCGGCGCCAGTTCGGAGCGGATGGTGTAATCGAGGCTTCCATAGCCATCGCCACGCGGGCAGCCGCCCTGGATGACAAAGTTGGCGACCACGCGGTGGAAATTTTTGTCCTTAAAAAAGCCGTCTTTCGCCAATTGGACAAAATTAACCACCGAACCGGGCGCTTCCTCCGGCATCAACCGGATGCGGATTTCGCCGCGCGCCGTGGTGATGACGGCTTCCGGCTGGGCGCTCAGGCCATCCAGTACCGACCAGGCAATCGGGTGGTTGTATTCCACCTTCTTCGGTGGCGAAGCTTTGCGGCCCCGCAGGTAGTCTATGGTTTGTTTCAGTTCATTGTAGGTTTCGATTTCGCGGGGCAGCGCCAATCTGGCCAAAGCGGAATCCAGGTGTTTCAACGTATCCAAATACAATGGATACTCCCGGCCCGGTTCCCGCAGCGCTGTTGCCGCCACTGCAATCATGCCGGGATCTCCACCCCGGATGGCTTCTTTAAAACGCATCGCCAATTCTTTCGCGATCCGACGATGGTTGGCGCCGAAAAAGGCCTTAAAGTCGGGGCGCGAACTGATGGCAGCAAGGGCTTCCATCGCCGCGGTGCGCACCACAAGGTGTTGGTTCGGGTTGGCGCCTTCGCGGAAAATGAAGCGGTAGTTCCAGCCAAATTGAGCTAAGGCACGCAGCGTTGCTGCCTTCACCTGTGGCGTGGTCGCCTGCACAAAGCGCATTCGGAGTTCTTTATTGATGGCGTCTAAATATTTGGCGAAGGTTTCCGGCATGTACTTATTTGCCGCAGCATACAACTCCAATTGCACCGGCCAGGGGAGTGAATCTTTGGCCAATTTCCAGTAGAGCCCGGCGTCCTCTGGTTTTCCTTTTTCGGTAAAGTACTGCGCCGCCCGAAGTGCGACGTGCAGGTTGGCGTCGGTGAGCGCACCCTGCACAGCGGCCTGCGCTTTTTTATAAGGAAAGTCGCTTAGCGCGCGAATGATGTTGCACTTCACCCGGTAGTCCGGCTCGCCCGCCATGCGATCCTGAAGCGCCATCAGCGCCGTTTGGGTACGCGCTTTGCCCAAAGCGACGGCCAAGGCCATGCGGATATCGGCATTCGGTTCCTGTTCAAATGCCGTGATAAGCGGAATGGCTGCCAAGCTGTCTATTTTCGCATCCCGGGCACGCAGCAGGTAATTTGCCGCCACCAAACGTGCCGGATCGGGGTATTTTTTGTCAGAAGCCAGTGCGACCATGCGCGCCGTGCCTTCCTTGCTGATTTTATTTCGTAGCGCAAACCGGTATATCCCCCGCGCTTGTCCCAGCAACAGCGCCGTGTCGTGCGGCTGGTAGGTACTGATGGTACTCAGCGCCTTCAGGGCTGTCGTGTCGCCACATTTTCCGATGGCTTCAAGGATCGCGCCGTTGGCGTTGCTAAATGCTCCAAGCGTATCCTGCCGGTCAAAGGCCGCAATGAGTTGGCTTTGTGCCTGAGCGCTGCCGATCTGCCCGATTGAATAGGCCGCAGCGGCGCGCACCTCGTCAATTAGGTCGGCCAGCAAGGGATAGAGGCTGTCCAAAGCCGCAGAGTCGCGGATGGACGCAAAAGCCAACGCCGAAAGATACCGGTAAGAGGGATCCTCGTGGCGAAAATACGCATACAGGCTGTCCGAGGCATGGCGGTCCTGGAGATCATGGATTGTCCGAAAGACGGGATCCTTAGGGTCAATCCGGATATTGGTCAGGATTTCTTCTTCACCACGCGGCACGCAGGCCACGGCCAGTAGCAGCAGGGCTAAGGTTGTGTAGTTCAGTAATTTGTTTAAAAGCATCATATACGCTTTTGTTATACCTCGCACCGTTAGGTGCAAAGCCAATTTGGTCATGCTGAGCGCTGCTAATCAGAGAATTACGCTGGAGACCATACGCAAAACCAAGCAGCGCGAAGTAGAAATAGGCATGTACAGCGCCGTAAAAATAGAAAAATTTAGCGCTCACTGCGTCTGCTCTTCGCATCACGTTGTTTTATTTTTTATAATTTTTTGTTTTAAGTATTGACAATTTAAAACAAGTTATGTATATTTGTATTCAAATAGTCCATGTTATGAGCGATCTGCAAATTCTGGTCAGCAAAAAAGGAACCAAAGTGGTCACGGCCACCAACCTCCACTATGTACTTCAGTTGCCCAATCACCACTATGGCATGAACCTAAAGAAGTGGCTGAGTGATGTTTATGAATTCCGGGACGGCATTCGCAAACCTGCCAGCATGCAGGATTATGCCAAACGCCCGATCAAAGGCAACTTAGTTGTAGAAGATTACTACCTCTCTATAGAATTCGCAAAACTGATTGTTTTACAATCGCGCAGCAAGTCCAAACAAAAATATGCCCGCCTGCTGGTCTCTTTGGAAGACCGGGTGGAAAGCGCCGAGTTGCTCAACAAAGAGCAAGTGGTGGCCATCATTGACATCGTTCGGGCGATGGGCCTGGTTTCCTGCCAGGAATCCTGCGAACGGGGGCACCAGCAAGTCTATGCATCGCAAAACGACGGCAGCCACCCCGCTGAGTGGTGGAAGCACCGGGCCGAAATCCTGGGTTACTCTTCCGAGTCTTTGCGCGAACAAATGAAAGCGCTGGGCAAAACCGCCCGCGGCAAATCACAGCGCGAAATGCTCATCCACCTCGATAAATACGAAATTGTACGCGCCGCTGTCATTGACCTGTTTATGGCAATGGGCAAAACGGAACGCTACGCGCGCTACATCGGCGACGTTGCCAAAAGCTTTGCCCAGGAAATGCAGGTGGATATTTTCGACGACCGCAATGCCTCTATGAATTTTATGCCGGAAGCGACCGGGAGCGTGGCACAGGAAGTGCGGAGTTTGGAGCGCAACGGGGTGTTGGCGGCTTGGGGATAGTGGCAGTTGGACTTCGACTTACTTCGACTTCGCTCAGTACAAGTCGCTCAGTCTCCAACTCAACGAGGGGTCTTTTCAACTGGCTGTGGCTGAGCGGGGCTTTATCCCCCCGCAGCCCCAGCCCCGTGAAA